>NZ_QVGS01000013.1:0-77055 GCF_003603005.1 Faecalibacterium sp. AF27-11BH | reverse complement strand
ATAACAAGAACACTCCTTTGTGATCCGGTAGCTCTATTATAGTATAGAAAATACAGGAAATCAACAAGAAATCTCTAAAATAGCGACAAATGCGTAATTGACATCTCCATAAAGTAGGTATATAATCGAATCAAATCCACGAATAACAGCTTTTTGGTGTTGATTCTGGACCGAAATCGTATTTGTTCGGTGTTTTTAAGAGGTGATATTATGAGAAAAGAAAACGTAAGATGCCCGATGTGCGGAACCATGAACTATGATGTAGATCTTGATGCAACCGATGGCTGGACAAAATGCCGTCTGTGCAAAGCGGTAACCTGCTCTATGGATGAGTGGAAAAAACATACAGTGTCCGTTCCGCTGTTGAACGAAAAGCAGCTCGTGGCACGCAGCATGGTTCGCAAGTAATACACGCTGCGTTCTGATAAATCTGCAAAAAAGGAGGATTTCTGATGTGTGGTGATTACAACCTTCGCCGTGAGAAAAGATACGTCGAAGTGGACGTTCGTTTTACTCCTGATGGCAAGATCCGCCCTCTTGCCATAAACTATGACAAGGCTCACACTTATGGCATTGATCGTGTCTTGGCAGTCAAGCACGGTACATCACGTTTTGGCGTGAAAGGGCATTGCTTCACCTGCCTGATTTGCGGGCAGAAGCGGAATCTTTGGCTTGAGCAGGGCAAGTGGTTCGTGGAAGCCTACTGCTCCGTGCCGGAAAGCCGTGCTTCGTAATGGCAAGGTACTTATCCCGCGCAGACCTTTCGCGCATAGCGGGTAAGTATATCGACCAGTACTATACCCGCTTCGGGATCAGCAAAGATGCCCCGGAACCCATTGACCCTGAACGGCTTGCAAGCGCTGTTCTTGGGCTGAATGTGAAAATGCTGCCGCTATGTAGCGATGGCAGCGTCCTCGGACTTACCGTTTTTCAAAGATGCGGTTTTACCGTAACTTTAGGGGATGGTACAAAGCTTGTAGAGATATTCATGCCGAAGGACGTTGTGATCGATTCTGCCCTTGCGGCAGACGGCAGCACCGGATGCCGGAATTTCACGATAGCGCATGAGGCGGCACACCAGATTTTAGCTGATCTGTTCCCGAACGACTATGGAAAAGCAGTCAAGTGCCGTGGGCACATTGCCTATCGGGAACGAAACGGAAAGGCCTCGTGGGAAGAATGGCAGGCGGATACCCTTGCAGCAGAGCTGCTGATACGGATAGAAAGGAGAAATCCAAATTGGCCACACGAGATAAAAAAGAGAAAGAGTATCCGCCTATGCCCGCAAACTGGATGTACAAGCGCGGGGATGTCTACATGATGGATCTGAATCCTTACAGCGGTTCCGAGCAAGGCGGCATCCGACCTGCCATTGTTGTCCAAAACGATGACGGTAATTTTTATTCCAATGTTCTTCTGGTCGTTCCGCTGACAACACAGATCAAAAAGCGAAATATGCCAACGCATTTTATTCTGCACAATCGCTTTTTGAGTGCGCCATCTATGGCGATTTGCGAAAGTCCGCGCCCCGCAGATAAATCCAGAGTGTTAAGCTACCTTGGGCACCTGTCCAAATATGAAATGCGGCAAGTGTCAGTGTGTCTGCAATACAGCTTTGGGTTCATTGGATACAAGTCATTCCGAAAATACCTTACGGCTCCTCCGCAGGAGGATGTTCTCGCCGCTGCAAAAGAGCTGCTCTCCCAGCAGTTTCAGAATCTTCGGGTGCTGAACAGTCAGCCCCCTGCTCTCGCCAAGCACACAAAAGGCGATCTACATAGCATTGAGCAGATATCGGAAAGGATGCTCTCCACCCCGACGGAATCTTCTGTTGAGTTCATGGTTGCAGAACTGGATGATGCGCTTCAATCGCTTATGTTCCGCTGGAATATCTGTTATGAACGGTATTCCACTTTCCGCTTATCCGATAACGAAAAGAAGAAAATCGGTTCGATTATCCAATCAGGAATTGATTTTCTGCAAAAAAAGAAGGAGGTTCCTTTATGATGAACGCAGTGGTAAAACCTTACCATGAAATGTGCCTGAACAGCAGTGAGCTGATCGTGCCGCGCGACACTTATCAGCGTGCTCTTCACCCCGCTCGTGTTGCCCGTATCGCAAAAGAATTTGACGAGCGGGTTGCCAATGAGCCGAAGATCAGCTTCCGGGATGGTCACTACTATGTGATGGACGGACAGAACACCATCGCTGCACGGAAATTTCTGAACGGCGGCGAAGATTTGCAGATTCGCTGCAAGGTTTATGCCATTAGCAGAATTTTCGGTTCCAGCTAATAAAATCAGGCTTCCAGCTAATTGAGGCCAAAATCGCCGTTTTCTATGCTTTATGCAACTTCACAGCATAAGAAAACCTTTTGGACATACAAAAAAGCGCAGAAGGCTTCCTTTGAGAAACACCTTCTGCGCTTTTTTGTTTTTACATTGCGATCCAGCCCAGAGCATTTGCCACAGAGCTGATCAGGATAATGGCCGCAAAGATGGGGCACAGATACTGGATCATGAAGTTGAAGATCTTTTTACGGCGGAAGGGCTTGCCGCCCAGCGTCACCTCTTCTTCGATCTTCTGCACGCCGATCACGCGGGACACCAGCAGGCAGATAGCAATGGCTGCAATGGGCATCATGACAGAGTTGGTGAGGAAATCGAAGAAATCCAGAAACTGCATTCCGAACACCGTCACGCCCGCCAGCGGGCCATAGCCCAGTGCCGAAAGGCTACCCAGCGCCACCATGATCAGGCCGATCAGTGCCGTTGCGCGCTCGCGGCTCCAGCCCAGCTCGTCCTCAAAGGTGGAGACAGCGCTCTCTGTCAGGGCAATGGAGCTGGTCACGGCTGCAAACAGCACCAGCAAAAAGAACAGGATGCCCACCACATGGCCAAAGCCCATGCTCTCGAACACCTTGGGGATGGTAATGAACATCAGCGCCGGGCCGGCCTGCAGGGTGTCCGGGTCGCCGCCGGAGAAGGAGAACACCGCCGGAATGATCATCAGGCCCGCCATGATGGCAATGGCCGTGTCAAACACCTCCACGTTCTCGGTGGATTCCTCAATGGAGACCTCCTTCTTCATATAGGAGCCAAAGGTGACCAGAATGCCCATAGCGATGGACAGCGAATAGAACATCTGGCCCATGGCCGTGACCACCGTCATCCAGGAAAAATTTGCCACGTTCGGCACCAGAAAATACTTCACGCCTGCCAACGCACCCGGGCGCGTGACCGCGTAGCCTGCAATGACCACCGAAAGTACCACCAGCACCGGCATCATCACCTTGGAAACACGCTCCACGCCGTTGCGCACACCGGCAAAGATGATGGCCAGCGTAAAGGCCGTGAAGATCAGAAAGCACACCTCTGCCGACAGTCCGCTGGAAATGAAATTGGAAAAATAACCGTCCTGCGAAAGCTCACTGCCATGGCCGCTGATATACTCCGACAGATAGCGGATGACCCAGCCGCCGATGACCGAATAGTACGGCACGATCAGAATAGGGATGACCGCATTGATCCAGCCGCCGAACCGCAGGCCGCCCTTTTTGCCAAAGGCGCCAAAGGCACCCACCGGGCTTTTGTGGGTCATGCGGCCCAGTGCCGTTTCGGCCACGATCATCGTGTAGCCAAAGGTGACAGCCAGCACGATGTACACCAGCAGAAAAATGCCGCCGCCGTATTTCGCGGCGAGGTACGGAAACCGCCAGATGTTGCCCAGACCCACCGAAGCGCCTGCGGCCGACAGCACAAAGCCGATCTTGCCGGAAAAGGCGCTGCGCTTTTGTTTTTGCGTATCCATGATTTAATTCCTCTTTTCCTATATTCCTATACACAAGTGGCCTTAGTGTACCATATCTGTCCGTCAAATACAACGGTTCCGCCTGTTTGCGTTCAAAAAAACAAACAGCGCCCCGCAAGGGAGCGCTGCCTGTTTTTTATAAGAGGTATACGCGTTGCTCTCAGAAGATGCTGTAGCCCAGCAGCTGCGGCAGGGCGGTAGTAAGCGGGCCCCACAGGCTGATGGAGATCAGAACGATCACGTTGCAGATCACGTAGGGCGCTGCGCCCTTGAAGATCTCGATGATGGGCATACGGTTGATCTTGTTGCAGGCGTTCAGGCACATGCCGACCGGCGGAGTGACCAGACCGATGGCCAGACCGGTGATCATCATGGCACCGAACTGCAGCGGCGAGAAGCCGTACTGCACCATGACCGGCAGCAGGATGGGGGTGAGCAGCAGGATGGCCGGGCTGACATCGATGAAGGTGCCGATCATCAGGATCAGCACATCAAAGATCAGTGCAATGGCCCATGCGGGCATGTTCAGGGACATGAAGAAGGCACCCACCGTCTGCGGCACCTTCTGCATGGTCAGCACCCATGTAAAGATGGTGGTAAAGCCGATGATGAGCATGATGGAGGAAGAAGAGATCAGGGTCTTTTTCAAAGCCTCCCAGACACCCTTCCATGTCAGCTCCTTGTAGACGAAGAAGCCCACCAGCATGGAATACAGCACGGCCACACCGGCACTTTCGGATGCAGTGCACACGCCGAAGGAAACGCAGATGATGATGAACAGCGGCATGATGAGGGCAGGAATGCCGGAAAGCAGGCTCTTGGCGGCGCGCTTGCCGTCAAACTTGACCTTTTCCGGATGCCAGCCCTTCTTGGCGCTGATGATGTACACCAGCACCAGCTGGGTCAGACCGATCAGGATGCCGGGCACGGCACCTGCCACGAACAGCGCACCCACCGATGCACCGGAGATCATGGAGTAAACGATCATGGGGGTGGAGGGCGGGATTATCATGCCCATGGTGGAGGATGCCACCGTGATACCGGCAGAAGCTTCCGGCGGGTAGCCTTCCTTCTCCATGGCGGGGATCAGGATGGAACCCAGAGCCGAGGTATCGGCCACAGAGGAACCGGAAATACCGCCAAAGATCATGGAAGCCACGATGTTCACTTCGCCCAGACCGCCGCGGATGGGCCGCAGCAGCTCCATGCAGAAGTTGATGATGCGCTGGGTGATGCCGCCGGTGTTCATCAGTTCGCCAGCCAGCATGAACAGCGGCATAGCGATCATCAGCTCACTGTAGGCACCGTTCCACACGCGCTGCGGCAGCATGGTAATAAAGGTAGGTGCATAGATCAGGATGTAAGTCACACAGGAAGCGCCGATGGCGAAAGCCAGCGGGATGCCCAGCGCGGCAAAAAAGATCAGCAGCACCAGAAGGATGAGCATTGCCATAGTTGTGTATTCTCCCCTTTCCGCTTATGCGTCGTCACGGCTCAGCGCCTGATTCTTGGGCGCAAAGTAGGAAATATCGGCCTTGTACAGGGTGATGATCTTGATCACGACGCAGATGGCACAGATGATGCCGCACACCGGCATGATGCCGTACATATACATCATGGGGATCTCCATGCCCTGACTGATCTGCTTACCGGCAACGCCCACGTACTTGAAGCCCTGATAGGTGAACACCAGCACCACGGCCAGCACGATGAGGTAATTGACGATAGCCAGCCAGCGCTTGCGGGCAGGCTTGACACCGTCGTAAAGGATGTCGATCATGACGTGCTCGTCCTTGATCACGTTGATGCCCATGCCCCAGAAAGTGGTAAAGGCAAACAGGGTGGTGTTGAACTCTGCCAGCTGCTTCCAGCTCAGGGAGAAGCAGTAGCGCGCAATAACGGTAAAGATCACAAGAGCTGCCAGCAGTGCCATGGCGATCACGCCGATGGTAAAGTATACGTCAAACAGCTTCTTGCCGATTTTTTTCAGCTTTTCGATGGTGCTCAGCCCCTTTCGGTTATTTTACAACTTTTTCC
Source organism: Faecalibacterium sp. AF27-11BH (assembly GCF_003603005.1). Taxonomy (NCBI): domain Bacteria; kingdom Bacillati; phylum Bacillota; class Clostridia; order Eubacteriales; family Oscillospiraceae; genus Faecalibacterium; species Faecalibacterium sp. AF27-11BH. The sequence continues at coordinate 71,208 of NZ_QVGS01000013.1, read as the reverse complement.
ATTGGCCTGTTACAGCAGAGGGCAGCCCGCAGGCTGCCCTCTCGCCTTTACCGTAACATGGCCGTTCTAGCCTTTGGTCGTTTCTGCTTATGCCTTTGCGACGATATCCTGCATCTCCTTGATCTCGTCGGCGGTGCAGATGCCCTCGGTGACACACTGGTCGTACACGGACTGCACAGCGGTCTGGAAGGCCTTCAGCTCATCGGCAGAGGGCTCGTAGACTTCGCAGCCGGAATCCACGATGGTCTGCTTTGCGGCGCTGGAGTTCTTGTCGATCAGCTCGTCGTTGTACTCGCCCATCTTGGTGGCGCACTCGGTAATGATATCGCGGTACTCCTCGGGCAGGCCGTTCCACCATGCTGCGTTCACATAGAAGGGGTCCGGATGGAACTGGTAGTTGACCTCGGTGAAGTACTTCTGCACTTCATAGAACTTCATGCCCTCCACGTTGACCCAGGGGTTTTCCTGACCGTCTGCAACGCCGGTCTTCAGGCCCATGTACAGGTCGGAGTACGGGATGGTGGTGGTGGTAGCGCCCATTGCCTGGAAGGTCATGTCAATGGTCTTCATGCCGTTGATGCGCATCTTCAGGCCCTTCAGGTCTGCGGGAGCCTTGATGGGGTGCTTGGAGTTGGAGAACTGGCGATAGCCGCCTGCATCGCACAGGTTAATGATGACAGTGCCCGTCTCGCCTTCGGCCTCAGCGCACACCTTCTGTGCCAGATCGCTCTGCAGCAGAGCCGTGACCTGTGCACGGGTGTTGGTCAGGAAGGGCAGGGTGAACATCAGCAGACGGGGGCTGAAGTCGAACTGACCGCCGCGCATGCCCTGCACGGTGCCGGCCACGACCTGCTCCAGCATCTCCTTCTCGGTGCCCAGCTGGCCGTTGCCGTAAACCTCGATCTTCACATGGCCGTTGGTGGCCTCTGCCACATCGGCGGCAAACTGCTCCATGGAAACAAAGCGGGGGTTGCCTTCGGGCTGTGCATGACCCACGGTCATGGTGAAGTCGCCCAGAGATGCAAACTTGTCCTCACCGGCTGCTGCGGCACTTGCTGCAGTGCTGGTGGATGCTGCGCCGGAAGCAGCCGGAGTGGATGCACCGGAACCGCCGCAGGCTGCCAGAGCACCTGCAGCTGCCATTGCACCAGACACCTTCAGGAAATTGCGACGAGAGACCTTTTTCATAATCTTCTTCCTCCTTGTTTCAAGGGTGCCGTTTTGCCTTGTACTCTAGCAAAGTTTTTGGCGGCCCCTGTATACAGCATTTTCATTGCACGCTAATCGTAACAGAAAATTCACATCCGCATAAGAGCCAAACTTCACCAACTTCGTAAAGTTTCTTTGTGCACAACTAACAATCTTATCCGTTTCTCGTGAAAACTGTTACAATCTGATGACACAATTCCGTTCATTTTCATCTGATATATCAATTTTTGTCAGATATGATAAATTTCGGAGCTTTTCCTATACTTGTATACAGGCTATTGTATACTTCATTCTCATACGTTGACAATCTCTTTTTAGCAGGCTAAAATAGAAATATCTTATCATCAACTATGTAAATGGAGTGTGAGCGCATGGCTGAACAGCTGCATCCGGAGGACATCTACCAGACGCTGGAATATGAGATCGTTACGCTGAAGATCAAGCCCGGAGAGACCATCAGCGAAAATCAGCTGTGCAAACGGTTCGGCATTTCGCGCACACCGGTGCGCGCTGCCCTGCAGCGGCTGGAACAGAACGGCTTTGTGCAGATCATTCCCTGCAAGGGCACCATCGTCACCCCCATCAATCTGGATATCGTGGATCAGATCGTATACCAGCGCACAGCCGTTGAAAGCACGGTGCTGCGCGATTTCATTCAGGTCTGTTCGCCCAAAGAGTACATCGAAATCAAGCACAAATATGACCTACTGGAAGAGATGGCCCAGACCATGACCGACCCGGACAATGTGGATATCAATGCCTTCCTGACGCTGGATCTGGAAATGCACGCCATCTGGTTTTGCAGCATGAACAAATGGTACATCTGGCAGAACCTGACCAAGCCGCAGCCGGATTATTCCCGCTTTACCCGTCTGGATGTGGTGCGGGCCAACAATGTGCCAGATGTGCTGAGCGAGCACCGGGAAATTTTGCGGGTGATCCGGGAAAAAGACCTGGATGCCATTGAACCGCTGATCCGGCGGCACCTGTACGGCGGCTTGCGCCGCATGGGCACCCAGCTGTACGCAGAAAAGTACAGACCTTATTTTACCGGCATCTGAACCAATGAAAAACAGGCGCATCCGCCAGCCTTTCGGCCTTTGGATGCGCCTGTTTTGTTTTTTGTATAATTTACTGCTTGTGGTACTTGCGGTCCTCTTCCTCGTAAACAGGGTCACAGGTCAGGTACATTCCCAGCCGGTTCAGGGTGCTGGTATCCACACCCGAAAGCAGCACGGTGGAGTGCACATCGCAGCCCTTGAGGTTGGGCAGCTGATGCATGGCCGCTGCAGCCTGCTCGTTGGAAGCAGCCGAGCTGGAAAGCGCGATCAGGATCTCGTCGGTGTGCAGGCGGGGATTCTTGCCGCCCAGATAGTTGGTCTTGAGGGTCTGGATGGGCTCAATGGAAGCCGCACTCACAAGGTCGGTCTCCTGCGGGATACCGGCCAGCACCTTGAGAGCATTCATCAGAGCAGATGCTGCTGCACCCAGCAGCGGACCGGTCTTGCCGGTAACAACGGTGCCGTCCGGCAGCTCAATGGCGGCAGCAGGGGCCCCGCCGGTGCTCTCGCTGCGGGCATGAGCCTGCTTTTCCACTTCGCGCTGGCCCACGGTCAGATCGGCCTGATTCATCAGCAGTTCCAGCTTGTAGCGCTCGGTCTCCTTGACCGTGCCGGTGATCTTCTGCTCACACAGGCACTTGAAGTAGCGGCGCAGGATCTCCTTGCGGGAGGCTTCGCGGCAGACCGCATCGTCCACGATGCAGTTGCCTGCCATGTTCACGCCCATGTCCGTGGGGGACTTATACGGGCTTTTGCCGGCGATCAGCTCAAACATGGCGTTCACCACCGGGAAGATCTCAATATCGCGGTTGTAGTTGACGGTGGTCACGCCGTAGGCTTCCAGATGGAACGGGTCGATCATGTTCACATCGTTCAGGTCGGCTGTAGCGGCCTCGTAGGCCAGATTCACCGGGTGCTTGAGGGGAATGTTCCAGATGGGGAAGGTCTCGAACTTGGCGTAACCGGCCTTCACGCCGCGCTTGTACTCATGGTACAGCTGGGAAAGGCAGGTGGCCATTTTGCCGCTTCCGGGGCCGGGGGCCGTGATGACCACCAGCGGGCGCTGGGTCTCGATGTAATCGTTCTTGCCGTAGCCCTCGTCGCTGACGATGCGGGCCACATCGTTGGGGTAGCCGGGAATTTTGTAGTGGCGGAAGGTGCGGATGCCCAGACTGTTCAGCCGCTTTTCAAAGGCCTCCACCTCCGGTGCAGCGGCGTACTTGGTCACGCACACGCTGCCCACATACAGGCCTACTTCCTGGAAGGCATCGATCAGGCGCAGCACATCCAGATCGTAGGTGATGCCGTAGTCGCCGCGGATCTTGTTGCTGATGATGTCCTCGGCGCTGATAACGATGACCACCTCGGCCTGATCCTTCAGCTGCAGCAGCATCTGCAGCTTGGAATCGGGCTGGAAGCCCGGCAGTACGCGGGACGCGTGGTAATCATCGAACAGCTTGCCGCCGAATTCCAGATAGAGCTTGTTGTCAAATTTCTTGATGCGCTCGCGGATATGTTCTGACTGCATCGAGAGATATTTGTCGTTGTCAAATCCAATTTTCATCGTTCGTTTCCTTTTCCTCTTTGCTGTGCCCGGCACACCGCACCGGAACTTTTCCATAACAGAAACAGTATACCACACTCAAAAACCGGGTGCAATCCAAAAGGGCGGCTGCAAAGCTTTTTCCAGCAAATGCGGTGTTTCGCGCCGTTCTTTGCTGCATTTTTTGTGAAAATGGTTCTTGCCGCGTTTTTGACAGCGGGTGTATCATGTTATATCTGATTGGATTGGAAGTCGTGGGCGGTTACTTTTTCTTTTTATCCTTCTGATCCTTCGCGCGATCCTGCGTAATACAGCAAGCCCCCGGGTCTCCCCGGGGGCTTGCTGCAGCTTTATGAAGTATCTCGAATATGGAAGGAATGGCGTTTATTCTGCGTCGGTACGGTTTTTCTTGAGCAGGCTCAGGATCACAGCACCCAGCACGCTGCCCACAGCCAGCGCCACACAGTACAGAGCGGTATGGTCCACGACTGGGAACACGAAGATGCCGCCGTGCGGTGCACGCAGAGCGCAGCCGAAGGTCATGGAGAGCGCACCGGCCACCGCTGCACCGGCCACGCAGCTGGGCAGGACGCGCAGCGGATCTGCTGCTGCATAAGGGATCGCACCCTCGGTGACGAAGCACAGGCCCATGACGTAGTTCACGATACCGTTGCGGCGCTCGTCGGCAGTCCACTTCTTGGGGCAGAAGGTGGTGGACAGGGCGATGGCGATGGGAGGAACCATGCCGCCCACCATGACAGCGGCCATCACCTCATAGTTGCCGGAGGCAAGGGCTGCCGTGCCAAAGACGTAAGCTGCTTTGTTGAACGGGCCGCCCATATCAATGCTCATCATACCGGCCACGATGGCACCCAGCAGCACCTTGGAGGTGCCGCCCATGGCGTTCAGGCAATCGGTCATGGCAGTGTTGATCATGCCCATGACCGGGTTGATGCCGCACATCACCGCGCCGAGGATGAGCATACCGCCCAGCGGGTAGATGAGCATGGGACGGATGCCATTCAGGCTGGCAGGCAGCTTTTCGGTGATCTTTTTCAGCAGCTCGACGATGTAGCCTGCAGCAAAACCGGCCAGCAGTGCAGCAAGGAAGCCGCCGGAAACACCGGTGGTCTCACCCGCTGCAATGCCTGCAAAGTTGGTGCCGTTCATGGCCAGCACACCGCCCACAAAACCGACCGCCAGACCCGGACGGTCCGCGATGGACATGGCGATGAAGGCAGACAGGATGGGCAGCATGTAACCGAAGGCTGCGCTGCCCACCGTCTTAAAGAAGGCAGCGACCGGGGTGTTCATGCCAAAGTTGGAGGGATCAATGGTGTAATCGTCCAGCAGGAACGCCAGTGCGATCATGATGCCGCCGCCCACCACGAAGGGCAGCATGTGGGAGACACCGTTCATCAGGTTCTTGTACAGAGCGCGGCCAAAGCTGTCCTTGCCGGAAGCATCCTCGGCGGCCTGCGCGCCGCCCTCGGCGTGGTAAACAGGCACCTCGCCGTGCACGATCTTCTTGATGAGTTCCTCCGGCTTGTGGATGCCATCGTCCACCCGGGTGAACAGCACCGGCTTGCCGTCGAAGCGGGCGGTCTCCACCTTCTTTTCTGCTGCCACGATGATGCCGTCGCAGTTTGCGATTTCTTCTCTGGTGAGGATGTTCTTTGCTCCATCCGAGCCATTGGTCTCCACCTTGGTGGGCAGACCCAGCTTGTCACCGGCCTTGGTCAGGGCTTCCGCTGCCATATAGGTGTGGGCGATGCCGTTGACGCAGGCGGTCACGGCCAGAATGCGGTAGCCGCTCTGGGGGATCTCCTGCTGGGTGAAGCTCTCCGCGCCGAACTGAGCCTCCTCCTGTGCATCGATGCAGTCAAGGAACTCTGCAGGGGTCTTTGCGGCCTTCAGCTTCTCTACAAAGTCCTCGTTCATCAGCATCTGCATCATACGGGCCAGCATGTCCACATGCAGGCTGCCGTTTTCCGGAGCCGCAATGGCAAACAGCAGGTCGGTGGTACCGTCGTCCTCGGCATTGTACTGCACGGGGCTGCTCAGCCGCAGCGCCGCCAGACTGGGACGGGTGACTACATTGGTCTTGGCGTGGGGCACCGTGATGCCGTTGTCCACATAGGTGGAGCCCTCCGCCTCACGGGCATAAAGGGCCTTTTTGTAGGCATCCTTGTCCGTGATGTTGCCATGGGTGGCCTGCAGCTCCACCAGACGGCTGATGATCTGCTCCTGATCGGTCAGAGCCTCATCCAGTGCGATGGACTGCGCGGTGAATAATTCCGTAATACGCATGATTTTTCTCCCTTCCTGTATAACTGCAACCCTCTCCGTCACAGAGGGTCAGATTTCCTTCATCAGTTCGTCGATTTTTTCTTTGGTGGCAAGGCCAAGGCTGAACGCCGTTGCACTGCCGCAGGCTGTGCCCAGACGCAGTGCAAAGGAATAGCTCCGGGTCTGCATCCAGCCAGCCACAAAGCCGGCCACCATGCTGTCGCCTGCGCCCACGCTGTTTACGACCTTGCCCTTGGGGCAGCCGATGCGGTGCACCTCGCCATTTTCGTCCACCAGCAGGGCACCGTCGCCCGCCATGCTTACCAGCACGTTGCGAGCGCCCTTTTGCTGTAGGGTGCGGGCCGCAGCAATGATCTCTTCGTCCATAGTCAGCACCCTGCCCACGATCTCGCCCAGCTCGTGGTTATTGGGCTTGATGAGGAAGGGGTGGTACTGCAGCACGTTCACCAGCAGGTCGCGGGTGGCATCCACCACAGCACGCACGCCCCTGCCCTGCAGCCGGGCCAGCAGCCGCTCGTAGGTATCCTGCGAAAGGCTTGCCGGGATGCTGCCCGCCAGAATGAGGATATCGTCCTCGTTCAGGCTGTCCAGCTTCTTTTCCAGCTCCTGCATGGCGCTCTCCGGAATGTCGGGGCCCGCGCCGTTCAGCTCGGTCTCCTGCCCTGCCTTGATCTTGACATTGATGCGGGTCATGCCCTGTTCCAGATGCACAAAATCGGTCTTTAAACCCTGTGCAGCAAGACCGCGTTCCAGCCATGCGCCGGTCTCACCGGCCACAAAGCCCAGCGCCACGCTCTCGCAGCCCAGCTGTGCCAGCACACCGGACACATTGATGCCCTTGCCGCCCAGCACGCAGTCCTCGCCTTTGGCGCGGTTCACCTCGCCTACTTCCAGCGGTGCATCCAAACGCACCACATAGTCAATGGCCGGGTTGAATGTTACGGTATAAATCATACTTCCGTCTCCTTTACCAGCGTGAATTGTTTGTATTTGGGGTTGGGGCAGCGGTTGGTGAGAATGGCACCGCCCTGCAGGTCGGCAATGACTGCCGGGTAGATGCGGGAAAACTTGGCATCATCCACAAGGAACCAGGCTTCCCGTGCACGGTGCACTGCCGCTGCTTTCACGGCAGCTTCCTCGGGGTCCGGCGTGGTAAAACCGGCATCCAGCGCCACACCGTTGGCACCCATGAACGCCTTGGTAAAATTGTAGCGCTGCAGGCTGGTGACTGTGGGTGCACCTACAATGGCTTCGGTCTCGGGCCGCAGCAGTCCTCCGGGCAGATACACCCGGCAGCCCTTTCGGGCCAGTGCCCGGGCATGGGCCACGCCGTTGGTCACATAGCTGGCTTTGAGGGCATCCCCCGCCAGTGCACGCACCAGCTCCAGCGTGGTGGAGCCTGCATCGATGAACACAAAATCATCGGCGTTGATGAGCTTTGCCGCCGCCTGTGCGATGCTGCGCTTCTGCTCCACAGCCTGCGACTCCTTGGCCTCCATGGTGGGTTCATCCGCCAGAAAACGGCTGTCCGGCAGGGTGGCACCGCCGTGCACCTTGTTCAGCTTGCCCAGCCGGTCCAGTTCGGTCAGGTCGCGCCGGATGGTGGATTCGCTGGTGTTCAGCGCCTCGCACAGTTCCTGCACCGTCACGGTGCGCTTGCGGTTCAGCTGTTCCATGATCAGGCTGAAGCGTTCTTCTGCCAGCATCGGCATCCTCTCCTTTGGTTTGATCTTATCTTTGACGGTTTATGACCGTTTGTGCGTTGTTTTGGTTGATTGCATCTTTATTATAGCAAATACAGCGTCAAAATCAATCGCTTTCAGTCAATTTCATTCATTTTCGTTCACAAAAAATTGTCTTTAAATTTGTGCAGGGAGCACAAAAGCTGGGATACAAGCATTTTGTGCAAACAAAAAAGCCGCCGTGCGTACCAATCGCACAGCGGCCGGAGAGATGGCTTATTGAGGAATCACTCGGCAGTCCAGTAGAAATCGTCGCCGGGCATTGCGCCGCCCACTGCCTTGGGGTCGGCATCAAACAGCACCTGCAGATAAGCGGATGCGTTGGTCTTGAGCTCGTCGCCGGTCAGGCAGACGATGTTGCAGTTGGGCAGGGCCTTCTTGGCAATGGCAGCCTTGGCCACAACACCCTGCTCCTCGCACAGAGCGGCAGTGCCGTCCAAATCGGCGTTGGCAGCTTCCACGCTCTTGGCGTAGTCGGTAAGGAATGCGGCCACAACATCCGGGTGTTCCTCGGCATACTCCTTGCGCACCACGGTCACGCCGGTGATGAGCTGCGTATCCGCGACCTTGTTCCATTCCTCGGTCAGGTCGAGGGCCACACGCAGGGTGTCGTCCTGCAGGCCGGCTGCAGTCACATAGGGCTGGGGCAGAACTGCAATGGCATCCTCGGTATTGGCCATCTGGGCCGTGACCTCGGTGGCCTCGCTGTAGTATTCAATGGTCACGTCCTTGTCCGGGTCGATGCCGTTGGCGTTCAGAAGATAGCGCAGCACGTACTCCGGCGTGGTGCCCTTGCCGGTGGACAGGATGGTACGGCCTGCAAGGTCTGCCATGGACTGGATCGTATCGCCGCCTTTTTCCACTACGTACAGCACGCCCAGCGTGTTGACGGCCACAGCCTGAATGCCGCCCTCCGTCTTCTGATACAGGGTGGCGGCCAGATTTGCCGGGATGGCAGCCATGTCCAGCTCGCCCTTCATCAGCAGCGGCACGATCTCATCGGCAGCGCCGTAAAGCTGCAGGTCGTAATCCATGGAAGCGGTGCCATCCTCTTCCATGCTCAGCAGGTTGACAAGGCCCATGGTGGTGGGGCCTTTCAGGCCGGCAATGCGCAGAGCATCGGTGGTGGACAGTTCCTTGGCTTCCTCACTGGAAGCGGCTTCCGAAGCAGCCTCGGGGACAGCTTCGCTGGAAGCTGCACTGGATGCAACAGAGCTGGATGCCGCACCGCCGCAGGCGGCAAGGCTCAGCACAAGGGCCAGAGCCAGCAGCATGGATGTCAGTTTTTTCATGCGGGGTTCCCTCTTTCCTCACAAGACCGCGCCATTTTGTGCCTGAAAATTTTGCACAGAACCATGGGTCGGTCTTTTCATATTTTTTACAAGGCAAATTTGCAAAATCATTTGCTTTGCGGGTCTAAGTTTACTATAATAGAGTCAAAAATACCGTTGCGTGTGCAACGGAATTGCAGGAGGGCTGTGGGAAGCCGGATCTTTCCCACGGAATTGTGATGAAAAACTTTCTTCCGCTGTTATGCTCCACCTCTTTATTCAATGGTCTGACCCCTGAAGAGCTGCAGACCCTGCTGGCTCAGCTGGGTGCCGTTATGCGCAGCTATGGCAAAGGCGAAGCGCTTGTTCTGGCAGGCGAACCCAACCGCAGGGTAGGCATCGTGCTGTCCGGTGAGCTGGAAGCCTACCGTCCCGGGCCGCAGGGTGCGCGCATTCCCATCACCCACATGGAACCGGGCGGCGTGTTCGGCGATGTGCTGAGCGGTTCCAGTCTGGCAAGCCCGGTCACGGTGATGGCTTCGGTGCCCTGCGAGGTGCTGCTGATTCCCTACGAGCGGCTGCTGCTTTCGGATGGCAGTCCGGCGCACCAGCAGACATTGCGCAATCTGGTGCGCACCATCAGCGATAAATATTTTTCCCTCTCCCGCCGCATCGACCTGCTGGTGCTCAAAAGCCTGCGGGCCAAAGTGTGCGCCTATCTGCTCAGTGAAGCCGAGCGGGCTGGCAGCCTGACCTTCAGCATCCCGTTCTCCCGCATCCAGCTGGCAGATTACCTGAACTGCGACCGCAGCGCCCTCAGCCGCGAGCTGAGCCAGATGCAGCGGGACGGCCTGCTGGACACCTACAAAAGCAGCTTCAAGCTGCTGGAGCCTGCGGTACTGAAGCAAATGGTGCAGTGACTATTTGAATAGCCGCCGCGTGCGCTTTGGCTGTATTCAGCTGAAATTTTATTTTTATATTTGCGTTTTAGAAAAATCTACGGATTCTTCTAAAACTCTTTTCACTGGAAGGCCGTAACCGTCAGCGGCATCATCTTGTTATTTTTAATATAGGAGTATTTTTAAATATGTCAAAACCGATTTTATGGATCGTGATCCCCTGCTACAACGAGGAGCAGGTGCTGCCCATTACAGCTCCCATGTTTCTGGAAAAGATCAGCGGCCTTGCCGCACAGGGCCTTGTGAGCGAGAAGAGCCGGGTGCTGTTCGTGAACGACGGCTCCAAAGACAAGACATGGGAACTGATCCAGAGTTTTGCCGCACAGGACGAGCACTACATCGGCATTTCCCAGAGCCGCAACCGCGGCCACCAGAACGCCGTGCTGGCAGGCTTGATGGAGGCACTGCACAGCGGCACCTGCGATGTTACCATTTCCATCGACTGCGATGGTCAGGACGACATTAACGCCATGGACGAGATGGTTAAAAAGTATCTGGACGGTGCCGAGGTGGTCTACGGCGTGCGCAGCCGCCGCGATACAGACACCTTCTTCAAGCGCTTCACCGCCGAGGGCTTTTACCATGTGATGAACGCTCTGGGCGCAGACATCGTGTTCAACCACGCAGACTACCGCCTCATCAGCACCCGTGTGCTGGAAAGCTTTGCCGACTACAGGGAAGTGAACATTTTCCTGCGCGGCATGGTGCCGCTGGTTGGCTTCAAGAGCGAGGTAGTCACCTACGAGCGCCACGAACGCCTTGCCGGTGAGAGCCACTATCCGCTGAGCAAGATGCTGGCCCTTGCCTTTGACGGCATCACCAGTCTTTCCAACAAGCCCATCCGCCTTATTACCGGATCTGGCATCTTTGTGAGCCTGATCAGCTTTATCGGAGTCATCTGGGCCATCGTGTGCGCCGCCATGGGCAGCAGTGTGGCCGGCTGGGCCTCCATCGTGTGCATCGTCTGCTTCATGAGCGGCGTGCAGCTGGTGTGCTTAGGCGTGATCGGCGAGTATATCGGTAAGATCTATATGGAGACGAAAGCCCGCCCGCGCTACATCATCAGCGAGCGCACCTGGGCACCCTACGAAAGGAAGTATCACGGATGAGCAAACAGAGCTGGCGGGGCAGCACCCTGCTGAACCCGGAACCGCCGGTATTGGTGTCCTGCGGCGGGCTGGAAAAGCCCAATCTCATCACCATCGGCTGGACGGGCACCATCTGCACCCAGCCCAGCATGGTGTCCATCAGCGTTCGGCCGGAGCGCTACAGCCACCACCTCATTCAGGAAAGCGGACAGTTTGCCATCAATCTGCCCACCGAAGCGCTGGTGCGTTCGGTGGACTGGTGCGGCGTGAAAAGCGGCCGTGATGTGGATAAATTTGCCGCCTGCGGCCTGCATTCTGCCCCCGGCAGCGTGCTGACCGACTGCCCCATTCTGGAAGAAAGCCCGGTCAATCTGGAATGCAAGGTAACTCAGGTGATCCCGCTGGGCAGCCACGACCTGTTCCTTGCCGAAGTGGTGGCCTGTGATGTGGACGAAAGCCTGCTGGACGAAAGCGGCAAGCTGTGTCTCGAAAAGGCAAAGCTCATCGTCTACAGTCACGGTGACTATCTGGCTCTGGGCCGGAAGCTGGGCACCTTTGGCTACAGCGTGCGCAAGAAAAAGCCGGTAAGGCGTAAAAAATAATTTACATTTCATCGCTTGACTTTTGCCCAAAACTGCATATACTAAAGATAGGCAATGTAGAGAGATTGAATCCATCGGGTTCATGCCGAAACACGAAGCCCCCGGTAGTGTCAGTACCGGGGGCTTCTTTTAGTGTTTGCTGCCCTTGCCGATCTTACCGTCGATCCATGTGCACAGATAGTAGGCAACTACCTGCGCGGCAACGGTTTGGATAAATGTAGAGAGAGTTTCCAAGGGGTTCACCTCCTTTCCGCGGTTAGGGGAATGGAGAAGGGCCGCAGGAACAGTATAGCACAAAAACCGGTATCGCGCAATTTTGACGCAATACCGGTTTTTGTGCATTTATTCGTGCTTTACGCGCTGGATCTCGCCCAGATCGTAGGGGGTGTTCTGGTAGACGTAGTAGTTCAGCCAGTTCTCATACAGCAGGTGGGCGTGGGCACGCCAGCGGAACAGCGGTGGCTTTGTGGGATCATCGTCCGGGTAGTAATTCACCGGCACATGGATGGGCAGGCCCTTGTCCACATCGCGGCGGTACTCTGAATCCAGCGTGTATTTGTCATATTCCGGGTGGCCGGTGACAAAGATCTGCCGTCCGTTCTCGGTGCTCATAAGGAAGGGCCCGGCCGAATCGCTCTCGGCAAGGATGCGCAAAGCCTTACAGTTGTCCACATCCTCGCGGCTGATGCCGGTGTGGCGGCTGTGAGGCGCATAGAACACCTCGTCAAATCCGCGCACCAGCGGGTTCGACGGGCGGGTGACCCGGTGCTCGAACACGCCGAACATCTTTTCCGGCAGCAGCTGCTTGTGCACGCCGTAGTGGTAGTACAGGCCAGCCTGTGCACCCCAGCACACATGCAGGGTGGAGTAGACATTCGTCTCGCTGAAGTCCATGATCTCGCACAGCTCCGGCCAGTAATCCACCTGCTCAAAGTCCATGGTCTCCACCGGTGCGCCGGTGATAATCATGCCGTCGTAGCGGTTGTTCTTCACCTCGTTGAAGTTCTTATAGAACGATTCGAGGTGTGCTGCCGAAACGTGGGTCGCCGCATGGCTGGCCGTCTGCAGCAGGGTCATGTGCACCTGCAGCGGGGTATTTGCCAACAGACGGGCGATCTGGGTCTCGGTGGTGATCTTGGTGGGCATCAGGTTCAGGATCAGGATCTCCAGCGGGCGGATGTGCTGGGCAAGGGCGCGCTCACGATGCATGACGAAGATATTTTCGTTGTAGAGGGCATCGTAAGCAGGCAGGGTCTTGGGGATGATCAGCGGCATAGTTCGTACTCCTAACGATTTAGAATAGCCTCCGCTGACGCTCTGGCTATCTTCAGCGGAATTTATTTTTATATTTTGCGTTTGTCGCGCCCTGCGGGGCGCTCCAAACGCGTTTTTACGAGAAGGGCCGGAACCGATAGATGCTGCTGAACTCACCTTTTAGATCTTATCCAGCGCCTGTGCAATATCTGCGATGAGGTCTTCGCTGCTTTCCAAGCCGCAGCTCATGCGCACCAGCTCTGCGGGCACACCGGCGGCTTTCAACTGCTCATCGTTCATCTGGCGGTGGGTGCTGGATGCAGGATTCAGGCAACAGGTGCGGGCATCGGCCACATGGGTCTCGATGGCTGCCAGCTTCAGGTTCTTCATAAAGATGCTTGCAGCCTCACGGCCGCCGGCCAGACCAAAGCTGACCACGCCGCAGCTGCCATTCGGCAGATACTTTTCCGCCAGTGCATGGTACGGGCTGGACTCCAGGCCGCAGTAGTTCACGTAGGCCACCTTGGGATGGCTCTCAAGGAACTCTGCCACGGCCATGCCGTTGGCGCAGTGGCGCTGCATCCGCACATGCAGGCTTTCCAGACCGAGGTTCAGCATGTAGGCGTTCATGGGCGACTGCATGGAGCCAAAGTCACGCATCAGCTGCGCGGTAGCCTTGGTGATAAAGGCACCCTCTTTGCCGAAACGCTCGGCGTAGGTGATGCCGTGGTAGCTGTCGTCCGGGGTGCACAGACCGGGGAACTTCTCAGCGTGGGCCATCCAGTCGAACTTGCCGCCGTCCACGATGGCACCGCCCAGCACCGCGCCATGACCGTCCATGTACTTGGTGGTGGAGTGGGTCAAGATATCCGCGCCCCACTCAAAGGGGCGGCAGTTGACCGGCGTGGGAAAGGTGTTGTCCACGATCAGCGGCACACCGTGGGCGTGAGCAGCCTTGGCAAACTTCTCAATGTCCAGCACGGTCAGGGCCGGGTTTGCGATGGTCTCGCCGAACACCACCTTGGTGTTGGGCCGGAATGCGGCGTTCAATTCTTCCTCGGTGCACAGCGGATCAACAAAGGTGGCTTCAATGCCCATCTTCTTCATGGTGACGGAGATCAGGTTGAAGGTGCCGCCGTAGATGGTACTGGATGCCACGATGTGGTCGCCTGCTTCGCAGAGGTTGAACAGGGCAAAGAAGTTTGCAGCCTGACCGCTGCTGGTCAACATTGCAGCCGTGCCGCCTTCCAGCTCGCAGATCTTCTTAGCCACAAGGTCGCAGGTGGGGTTCTGCAGACGGGAATAGAAGTAGCCGTCAGCTTCCAGATCGAACAGCTTGCCCATGTCCTCGCTGGTGGCATACTTAAAGGTGGTGGACTGGATAATGGGGATCTGGCGGGGTTCGCCGTTGCCGGGGGTGTAACCGCCCTGCACACAGATGGTATCGCGATTCATACTACATACTCCTTTACTGGGTTTGTCCATATAGCACAATTCCCCGCAGGAGTGCTGCAGCCTCCGGCGGGGAATTGAAACGTTAAATTTTAGTTCCCGTTCGGGGGCAAAATGAGGAGAGGACTCCTTCCGTCAAAGCCTTTCGGCTTTGGCAATACCGGAAAGTTTTCCTCTTCGCCAGAGACTTCCTCTCCGAGGGAGCTGGCGCGCGAAGTGCGACTGAAGGAGTTACTTCCGCAGCCGCTTATCGCTTCTGGTGGCCCAAGCAGTGCCCAAAGTCTGGAACACCTGAACCATCAGCACCAGCAAAATGACACACACGATCATGATATCGGTCTGGTAGCGGTAATAGCCGTAGGACAAAGCGATCTTGCCCAGACCGCCGCCGCCAATGACACCGGACATGGCCGAGTAGCCCAGAATGGTGGTCAGTGCGGTGGTCATGCTGGAGATCAGGCCGGGCAGGCATTCCGGGATCATCACCTTGGTAATGATCTGGAACGGCGTTGCGCCCATGCTCTGGGCCGCTTCCACCACGCCCTCGTCCAGCTCGCGCAGGCTGGTCTCCACCAGACGTGCCACGAACGGGAAGGCTGCCACCACCAGCGGAACGATGGTGGCTTTGGTACCCACCGTGGTGCCCACGATGGCACGGGTAAGCGGGAATACACAGATCATCAGGATCAGGAACGGAACACTGCGCAGGATGTTGATAACGATGTTGAGAATGTGCATCAGCCAGCCGGGCAGCGGCAGAATGCCGTCCTTATCACCGGCCACCAGCAGCACACCCAGCGGCAGGCCCAGCACCAGCGCAAACGCGGTGGAAAGGACCGTCACGTAAAAGGTCTCCCAGATGGCAAAGCCGTAATCTGCAATACTCATTCGCCGGTCACCTCCTCTACCGTAATGCCGGGCTGGGCGCGCATATAGGCCGCAGCCTGCTTTGCCTGCTCCACATCAGCGGGCAGCTTGAGCAGCATGGAGCCGTAGCACTGGCCGCTCAGATCACGGGTGTCGGCACTGAGTACCGACACCAGAATGCCTTTTTCTGCGGCAAGGCTTGCCACCAGCGGCTTTTCCGTGGACGAACCGTTGAAGGTGACGCGCACCACATGGTCGTCCGGTGCAAAGCTGGAAAGGTCCCGCGCGGCGCTGCCGCCGTTGGGTGCCACCAGACGCTTTGCTGCGGGCGTTTTGGGGTTCGAGAAGATCTCCTGCACGGAGCCTTCCTCCACCACAACGCCGCCGTCCAGAATGGCAACGTGATCGCAGATCTCTTCCACAACGCTCATCTGATGGGTGATGACCACCACCGTGATGCCCAGCTTCTTGTTGATGTCCTTGATCAGGGTCAGGATAGCATGGGTGGTGTTGGGATCCAGTGCGCTGGTGGCTTCATCGCAGAGCAGAACTTTGGGGTCCGTTGCCAGTGCGCGGGCAATGGCAATGCGCTGCTTCTGGCCGCCGGACAGCTGTGCCGGGTAGGCGTTGGCCTTATCGGGCAGGCCCACCACTTCCAGCAGCTCTCTGGCACGCTTTTCGGCATCCGCCTTTTTCACACCGGCCAGCTCCATGGGGAAGCAGATGTTCTTCAGACAGCTGCGCTGCATCAGCAGATTGAACTGCTGGAAGATCATGGTGATATCGCGGCGGCGCTCACGCAGCTGGGCTGCGTTTAAAGTCTCCATAGCGGTGCCGTCGATCACAACGCTGCCCTCGGTGGGGCGTTCCAGCAGGTTGATGCAGCGCACCAGCGTGGATTTGCCCGCACCGGACATGCCGATGATGCCATAAATGGAACCATCCGGGATGGTGAGGTTGATGTCCTTCAGCGCATTCACCGCGCCGTCCTTCATCTGGAAGGTCTTGGAAAGATGTTTGATCTCGATCACAGAAATTGCTCCTTGCTGTTGAATAAACTCCTTCAGTCAAACCCTTGCGGGTTTGCCAGTTCCCTCATGGAGGGAGCCTGAAACAGAACGGTCAGGCAAAGACCCCCTCCCCGAGGGGGCTGTCACCGCAAGGTGACTGGGGGAGTTTGCTTAGCCCTCGATCGGTGCCAGACTGTCCTGCTTGCCGCCGTAGATGCCCATAGGCTCCACGTGGATGCCGGCAACCGTCACCAGATGGGTGCCGTGCTCTGCATTGAAGTCGTCCAGATACGGCTGATGCTGGAAATAGTTGGTATCGCACTGGCCGTCCTCAACGATGTTGTTGGGAATGATGTAGTCGTCGTACTCCTGAATATCCAGCGTGATGCCCTTTTCGGCCAGAATGTCCTTGCAGATCTCCAGAACCTCGCAGTGAGGAGCCGGAGTAGCAGCGCAGCTGACGGTCTCGCCGTTCAGTGCATCGTAGTCGATGGAGGAGTCATAGCCGTCGGTGGGGTTCTCCACAACGGACACCACAGCGCCCTTGTAGTTTTCATCCATGAAGTCCTTCACCTTCTGGCTCTGCAGAGCAGCGGCCAGAGCCTTGATCTTCGGCTCTTCCTGATTGCCGTCCTTGCAGACCAGAATGTTAACGTAAGCAGAGGTGCCGTCCTCCATTGCCAGAGCATCGGTCATGGGGTCCAGACCAGCGGAGATGGCGTAGTTGGAGTTGATGACGGCGTAGTCCTCGTCCTGCAGGACGTTGGGCACCTGAGCAGCCTCGACCTCATCGACGGAAACATTCAGAGGGTTCTCCTCGATGTCCTTTGCGGTTGCGGTCAGGCCTGCATCAGCCTTCAGCTTAAAGAAGCCGTTCTTCTCCAGCAGGGTCAGAGCACGTGCCTCGTTGGTGGTGTCGTTGGGCACAGCCACCTTCACCTTGTCCAGCTTAGCCACAGCAGAAGAAGCTGCGGAAGAAGCAGTGCCGGAAGCAGCAGAAGATGCGGTGGAAGAAGAACCGCCGCATGCGGTCAGGGCAGCTGCAGCAGCTGCAGCTCCGGTAACTTTCAGAAAATCACGACGAGTAATCATAGTTTTGTTCCCTCTCTATTTGCTTATTATAATGTACAGCGGCCCGCACGGCACAGTTCCGTGCTAAGGGCCTTTGACGGATGCATGAAAAAAGCTCCCGTCCTTGACCTTGAGCCAACGCTCAGACAAGGACGGGAGCATAACATACTTCCGTGGTACCACCTTGGTTTACCGTACCCTTGCGGGCACAGCCTCAATGCTGCGGCAGCTTTGCTGCTTACAGCCGGACGCTGTAACGGGCGCATCCCGTTGCAAACTTAGCGCTCATGCACCTCGCCTGCACAGCTCCGAGACCATTTTCAGCTTCCTGTTTCCTGCCCTTTTCCATCGCCCGGGCTTTCTGGTAAGGATCAATGCGAAGGCCTACTCTTCTCTTCACAGCCATTTTTGTGATATTGCATTTATAATAATCCAATCGACCGGATTTGTCAACACCTACAACGAAGTTTTTTAGTAGGAAATTGCGTTTTTTTATCTTGTGCGCCAGCCGCGGACATGGTAGAATAAGACAGCATTATTTATAAAGGAGGTGCGGCAATGAACAGCCGCGAGGTTTTCCCGGATGAAGAACTGCGCCGCCGCATCATGGATTTTATCATGGCGGCGGGCCAGACATTGCTGGAAAACGGTGCCGAGGTGTTCCGGGTGGAGCAGACCATGGAGATCATGGCCCGGTCATTCCACCTGCGGGAGTTCCATGTTTACGTGCTGACCAACGGCATCTTTGCCAGTGCGGGCACCGCCGAGATCAGCGAGGTGCGCAATGTGCCTACCCGCACCACTCATCTGGGCCGAGTGGCGGCAGTGAACGCCCTCTCCCGCGAGATCGCAGAGGGCAGCATGTCGCTGGACGAGGCCGAGAGCCGCCTTGTGCTGGCACGGCGCATCCCCTTCCCCAAGGACTGGGTGCAGCTGGTCTCCGGCATGTGCGGCGCGTTCTGCTTTGCACTGATCTTCGGCGGCACGCTGCGCAGCGCATTGGCGGCGGCACTGGCAGGCTTTCTTGCCAGCGGGTATCTGCTGCTGTGCGGCCGGCACGACCTGCCCGGCGGCTTTTGCAAGATCAGCTGTGCGGCGCTCATCACGCTGGCGTGCATTCTGGGCTGCAACCTGCTGGGCACCTCTGCCAGCCACGCCATTATCGGTTCGCTGATGATCCTGACGCCGGGCATCGCGTTCACCATGGGCATCCGGGATTTCGTGCAAGGCGACTACCTTTCCGGCACCATCCGCATGATCGATGCACTGCTCATTGCGGCCAGCATTGCCATTGGCACCGGCCTTGTGCTGAGCCTTTATACATTCTTTACGGGGGTGGTCGTGGCATGATGTTGACCAGTACACAAATTGGGGAGCTGGCCGCGCAGTTCTTTATCGCCGGCGCAGGCACCCTGAGTTTTGCCGTTCTGTTCGGCTGTCCGCGCAAAAGCCTGCCCTTCTGCGGGCTGGTGGGTGCCGTGGGCTGGTTTGTCTACGAGCTGGCCGTAATGCTGGGGGCAGACAGTGCCGCAGCCTCCCTGCTGGCGGTCATTCCTCTCACCCTGCTCACCCGGGTGTTTGCCATTGTGATTAAAATGCCGGTAACGGTGTTCCTGCTGTCCGGCATCTTCCCGCTGGTGCCCGGCGCTGGCATCTACTACTGCGCCTACTATTTTATACAGGGCAACAATGCGCTGGCCCTTTCCAACGGCATCAGCACCTTTAAAGTAGCCGTTGCGCTGGCCATCGGCATCACGCTGGTGCTGTGTGTGCCGCTGCCGAAGCGGAAGTAAGACCCTCTCCGTCATCTCGCTTTGCTCGATGCCAGCTCCCCCGAAAGGGGGGGGAGCTTTTTTGCTCCTAACCGGCAGATGCTTAAAATTCCCCCTTCGGGGGAGCTGGCGAACGCAGTGAGCCTGAGAGGGTTCATCCGTTCCCTTGGGGAAGCTGGCAAAGCCGCAGGCTTTGACGGAAGGGGTTGCCCGCTGCCGAAAAAACGGTGGAACTGACTATAAACGTAAAAGAGCGGCAGTCGCACGATTGTCGCTCTTTTTGTACTTAAAAACAGGACGGTAGCCGTGTTGACTACCGCCCTGTTGGTGCTATTTGAGTTTTTTCAAAAAACTTCTGTGCCAGGAAATCAGAGCTTGGTCACAATGAAGACAGTATCGAAGGGACGAACCTTCAACAGCTCTTCCGCCGTGCCGTAGTCGGGGCTCAGCTTGTAGCCGTCCGGCAGCTGAATATCAGCAGCGCTGACGCCAGTTGCATCGACTGCAACCTCAGCCTTAGCCTTAATGTAGTTGTTCGGCAGCTCCAGCAGTTTGACATCGATGGTCTTCTTGGTCGGAGTCACAGTCACATCAGTCACGAAGACGATGATGTACTCACCCTTGCTGTCGTCCTTGCGGACTTCAACAACAGCGTTCTCGTTCTCCAGATGGTAATCTTCGGGAAGCAGCTTCTTATCGATGTCAGCAACCTTCACAGAGTTCTCGGTCTTCAGAACATCAATCTTGGCAGTCTCACCCACAACGTTGGTCACACCATTGCCTTCGTCCTTCATGAAGATAACCGTAACAGGACGAGTGGTCACACCGGGGACATCGGGGACATCGGGGCCAGCGTTGCCAGAGCAGCCAGCCAGAACACCGGCAGCAGCAACAGCCAGAGTAGCGACACCTGCGCCCTTCAGGAACTGACGACGAGAGATATTAGACATAATAATCAACCTCACAATCTTTTCTGCATGCCCCCATCACTTTTTTGTGGAGCCTGCTTTTTCTATATAATACCCTCCCTGGTAACTGTTTGTCAAGTGAAATTTTAACAAAAAAATAACACCAATAGGGCGGAGGCCTTGTTGGCCGCCACCCTGTTGGTGTTGTGTTCTTAAATTTTTAATTTAAAAATTCAAATAATTTTGAAAAATCCGGTTCAGCTTACATCGTAACATAAACGGTTGCAACGTTGTGCTCATCGATTTTACCGTTGACCACATCTCTAACATCAGCAATCTTGTAGCCGCCGTCGAGCTTCACGTCATCGAGGTCGATCACATCGCCGCCGCCATACACTTTAACCGTCTTGGTCCAATTCGAAGAAGTGGCAGCTGCAACCTCCTCGGGACCACTGGTGCCCAGAATCGCCATATACTTGATCGTGATAATCTGAGGCTTTGCAGTTTCGTTCATATTCATGTTGATCCAGACCGTACCGTCTGCAGGAATCTTGTAGTCAGTCGTGTTTACAATGTAGAAGTCCTTAGTATCAGCCGGTTTCTTTTCCTGAATGGTAGTATAGCTGATGCTGTCCACCAGAACTCCAACCTCGATATCAACCGAACCAAAAATCTTGCCTTCAGAGCGGCTATAATACTTCAGCGTGACCTTCTTCTTCTTCTCGGAAATGTCCGGCGTGCTCTGATCAGAGCAGCCAGCCAGAACACCGGCAGCAGCAACAGCCAGAGCAGCCACACCTGCGCCCTTGAGGAACTTACGACGAGAAATGTTAGACATAAGAATCAACCTCACAATCTTTTTGCATGCCCCCATCACTTTTTTGTGGAGCCTGCTTTTCCTATATAATACCCCCCCCCCGTAACAGTTTGTCAAGTGGTTTTTGGCATCTTTTTCCGCCGGATGCAGAAAAACAGGAGCGACCAAGAGAAAATCGTAAGTTCGGTCAAGCCCGGCAAAAAGGGCCGCTGCACAGCATCCCGTACAGCGGCCCTTTTTGTTCTCCGTTATTTTCATTCATTCTCAACATGTCTTGTTTTCATCTTCTGTCTGCTCATGTTCCCCTCTTGCCGCCCGCATCAGCCCGGCAAACAAAAAACCCAAATTGACCCCCAGAATAAAACCCACGATGCCTGCCGCCAATACCATTGCGCCTCCTCCTTTCTTCTACCATATTTTACCATGTATCATTTGTCGGATGCAATCGCAGCCTGTCGCAAAAGGCAAGATCACTGTCCAACGTGCAAGCTTTTTTGCGCCGGAGCGTTGCAAGACTCTGCCGCATCTGCTATACTTTTGACAACACTTATATAAAGGAGGTGCTCTTTATGTCTGTTATGGATACTCTTGTCAGCCGCCGCACCTACCGCCGCTTTGTACAGAAAGCTGTTCCGCAGGATGTGGTGGAAGATATCGTCGAGGCCGTCCGCCTGTCCTCCTGCGGAGCCAACCGTCAGGCTGTGCGTCTGGTGGTGGTGAACAAGCCCGAGGCGGTGGCAAAGGTGCAGCCGCTGGTCAAGTGGGCTGCCTATCTGCCGCCGGAGCAGGGCACGCCCAAAGCCGACGAGCTGCCCACCCTGTATGTGGCCGTGGTGCAGGACACTTCCATCCCCGGCGACCTTGCCACCGATACCGGCATCGCCCTTGCCAACATGACCCTTGCCGCATGGGACAAAGGCGTGGGCAGCTGCATCATGGGCGCGATCAACAAGCCTGCCCTCACCGAACTGCTGGGCATTGAAGAACCGCAGAAGCTGGCATTCATGGTGGCGTTCGGCTACCCGGCCCACAAGGCTCACATTGTGCCGCTGACGGCTGAGACCGGCGTAAAATATTATCTGGACGAGAACCGGGATTACTGCGTGCCAAAGCGGAGCAAAGAAGAGATCGCAAAATATCTATAATTTGTATATATACATTTCTTCAACGCATTTTTTGTATAATTGTTTTCAATTCGGTTTCAATTGATGAGATTTTTTGCACAAGTATTGACTTTTCAATTTGTACAATCTATACTAAATTCGTTCGCCAGATGTTCGATGAATCGCATCGTTCTGGCGTACCGCAAAAACATACAGTACATTTGAGGAGTGTTTGAATATGAAAAAGATCTCTCGTCGCAGCTTTCTGGCAGCTGCCGGTCTGTCCGTTGCCGCTCTGGCCCTGACCGCCTGCGGTGGTTCCTCTTCCAGCGTGGCTTCCTCTGTGGCAAGCTCTGCTGCCGCTTCTTCTGAAGCTGCTTCCACCAGCGCTGCCGCTGGCGAGCTGGCCACCGTTGAGGCTGGCAAGCTGACCATGGCCACCAACGCCACCTTCCCTCCCTACGAGATGACCACCGACGCCGGTGACATCGAGGGCATCGACGTGGAGACCGCTCAGGCCATTGCCGAGAAGCTGGGTCTGGAGCTGCAGATCGATGATATGGACTTTGACGCCGCTCTGCTGAGCGTGCAGCAGGGCAAGGCAGACATCGCCATGGCCGGCATCACCGTCACCGACGAGCGCAAGGCCGTGATGGCATTCTCCGACAGCTACGCCACCGGCATCCAGTCCATCATCGTGCCGGAAGGCTCCGACATCGCATCTCCCGATGATCTGGCAGGCAAGAAGATCGGTACCCAGCGCGGCACCACCGGCTACATCTACTGCACCGACGACTTCGGCGAGGACTCTGTGGTGGCTTACGACAACGGTCTGACCGCTGTGCAGGCCCTGAACAATGGTCAGGTGGACGCCGTGGTCATCGACAACGCTCCCGCCAAGGAGTATGTGGCTGCCAACCCCGGCCTGAAGGTGCTGGAGACCAGCTATGCCGAGGAGGATTACGCCATCGGCATGAATAAGGACAACACCGCTCTGGTGGAGGCCGTCAACGCTGCTCTGGAAGAGCTGAAGGCAGACGGCACCCTGCAGTCCATCGTGGACAAGTACATCACCGCTGAATAATCAGCTGGCTGATAACGGAACCACGGGGAGGCAGCCCCAACTGGGGCACCTCCCCTTTTTTGGAAAAATAAGGTTACAAAATTCTAACAAAACAGGAAAGTGAGGATGCGAATGGCTGCTCAATACGAACTGCTCAAAGAGCTGCTCAACAGCGGCACCAAGCTCAGCTTCGGGCAGGAGTTCTTCTTCAAATTTTATCAGGCCTTCGTCCTGAATGACCGCTGGACGCAGTACATCAAGGGCGTGGGCACTACCCTGCTGGTCACTGCGCTGGCACTGGCACTGGGCATCGTGCTGGGCAGCGTGGTAGCTCTGGTGCGTGTAGCACACGACCAGCAGCGCCCCGGCCACAAGAACCCGGTGTTGGGCTTCTTCAACATCATCTGCGAAATTTACACCACCATCATCCGCGGCACGCCTATGATGGTGCAGCTGCTCATCATGAGCATGGTCATTTTTGCCAACAGCCGCAACTTTACCATGGTAGGTGCGCTGGCACTGGGCATCAACTCCGGTGCTTATGTTTCGGAGATCATCCGCGGCGGTCTGATGGCCGTTGACCCCGGCCAGATGGAGGCCGGCCGCAGCCTTGGTTTGAACTACATGACCACCATGGTGGTCATCATCATCCCGCAGGCCATCCGTGCGGTGCTGCCTGCTCTGGGCAACGAGTTCATCGTCCTGCTGAAGGATACCTCCCTGATCACGGTCATCGGCGGCAAGGAGCTGCTGTACGCCGCACAGGGCATCATGAACCGCACCTACGAGCCCATGTTCCCGTTGCTGGGCGATGCACTGATCTACCTTGTGCTGGTCATGCTGTTCACCCGTCTGCTGGCAAAGTTTGAGAGGAGGCTTGCTCAAAGTGACCGATAAGATTCTGGAAGTCCGCGGCCTGACCAAGACCTACGGCGGCGAAAAGAAAAAGGGCGCAAAACAGCCCACCCCCACCCTGGACGTGCTGAAGGGTATTGATATCGACATCTACCGCGGCGACGTGGTCTGCCTGATCGGCCCCTCCGGCTGCGGCAAGTCCACCTTTCTGCGCTGCCTGAACCGGCTGGAGATTCCCTCCTCCGGCAGCATCAAATTTGAGGGCACCGAGGTGGACGAAGCCCACATCGACGGTGTACGCCAGAAGATGGGCATGGTGTTCCAGCACTTCAACCTGTTCCCGCACCTGACCGTGAAGAAGAACCTTGAGCTGGCCCCCACCCTGCTCAAGCTCAAGGATAAGCAGGCCATTTCCGACAAGGCCGACGAACTGCTGGCCCGCGTAGGCCTGTCCGACAAGGCCGACGCCTACCCCAAGAGCCTTTCCGGCGGCCAGCAGCAGCGCATTGCCATTGCCCGTGCCCTTGCCATGGACCCGGACGTGATCCTGTTCGACGAGCCCACCAGCGCCCTCGACCCCGAAATGGTGGGCGAGGTTCTGGAACTGATGAAGGAGCTGGCCCACACCGGCATCACCATGCTGGTGGTCACCCACGAAATGGGCTTTGCCCGCGAGGTGTCCAACCGCGTCATCTTCATCGACGACGGCAAGATCCAGGAGGACGAGCCGCCGCAGGAGCTGTTCACGAATCCGAAGCATCCCAGACTGAAAGCATTCCTTTCCAAGATGCTGTAAGGCTTTTTCCACAGAGTAAAAGGGGCTGTTGCATGTGCAGCAGCCCCTTTTACTCTGTATTATTCTTTGATGCGGAACACAAACAGCTTGCTGAAAATGTAATTCAGAGCCATGACGATGAACTGTACCGCAAACTTAGAGATCCGGTCATTCCAGTGCAGAATATTTACCAGCAATGTCATGCAGGCCATTTCGATAAGGAGAGTGGAAATCCTCGCACTGAAAAATTTCAGCATTTCGCGCAATTTATCAGCACTTTTGCTTTCAAAAACGAACTTCCTGTTTGTGATGTAAGCAAAAGAGACTGCGCAGATCCATGAGAGCGTATTGGCAGTCATCAGTTGAAATGGGTCTTGCGGGTTCAGAAAGACTGCAGTGAAAAAATAGTAACTTGCCAGACTCACTACCGTAGTCAGACCACCTACGATCACATAGTTGATCAATTCCTTATAACGAAAATAAAGTTGCTTTATTATTTGTATCATACGCAGTGCCCGGAATTGATTTTCTTTTCCACAATATAGATCGGACGGTTTTTCAGCTCTGCAAATGCAACGGAAAAATATTCACCCATAATTCCGACCAGCAAAAAGAGAACGGCAAATAAAACATTGACTGCCGCAAGGATCACCTTATACTCGCGGAATCCACACAGTGCACTTATAGCAAAAATCACAGCAGCAAGAAAACTTACAGCACCGGCATAGAGGCCGAGTTTCAGTGGAAAATCAGAAAAACCGACTATGGTGCTGATTGCAAAATTCATCAGTTTTTTTAGCGTATAGTGGCTGGCACCGCCAGCTCTTTCCGCAGCAGTGTATTCCAGCGTTGTTTTCCGGAAACCAACGCTTTGTACATATCCACGTAGAAAACGAGTTTTTTCACGGTAATTTGTACGTAGAACATCTGCCACACGGCTACTGATGGCAAAGAAATCCGATGCATTTTCCTCCAGCTTTACTTGATCAGACAAGGCGTTGATTACCCGGTAGAATGCTCTGGATGTAAAGTTTTTGATGGCACCTGCCGATTTGTTGGAGGTTCGGACCATGCTGATAACCTCATAGCCTTCCTCAAATTTCGCCATGATGGGGGCGATGCATTCCAGAGGGTGCTGCAGGTCGGCATCCATGCAAATGATCACGTCCCCCGCAGCATGATCGATGCCTGCAATCATGGCAGCCTCGTGGCCAAAATTTCGCGAAAAACTGATTACACGGACATTCTTGTTCTGCTGCGCAATCACTTCCAGAATATTCATACTGGCATCGGTACTGCCATCATTTACAAAAATCAGCTCATATCCCCCTTCCCCGTATTCCAAATTCTGTTCGATGGAGCAGAAAGCTTTATAAAACTTTTCCAGAACGGCTTCTTCGTTATAAACTGAAATAATTAACGATAATTTTTTCATTTAACTTCCCTGCTTTTTCGTAGTTCTTACGGCTCATCTGCAAATTTGACAACAATTTTTCCGTTGATGCACCGGATCGAACCCTGATCCGGATAGCAGGGCATAGATGCTACCTCGGCATTACCGTCAAACTCTGCGGCATCTCCTAATTCCGGTGCAAAGCCACACCAAAACTCCATGGCTTCCTTCCATGCGTAATCATTGAAAATAGGTTCTCCTTTATATGTAGCCAGATCCAAATCATCGAAATATTCGCTGATTCCAACAAGATTTTTATCGTGCTTGTCATACTCCCCGATATAAACAACCTGCGCATCTTCAGTATAACCTTCGATACTTTCAATTCGCGTGATCAAAGTTGTGTAATAACTGATCATTTGTGTCTGCATCACGTCTGCTTTTAGGTAGAGGATATTGCTGTAACGAATATTTAGAGTCACAAGTACTCCTAATAGGGCAACAGCGGCTTTACATAGGGCACCTTCTACTTTTGTTCTATCTTCGGGATATTTATCAATAAACCATACAACCAAAGCAAAGGCAAACGCCTGTCCAAAAGTCATTACGGCATGAACATCCCAAGGCTCTACCATCAGGTATACAAAGCATGCTGCAATAGGATATGCGATTAGGATCAATAGGGTTTGACATCCTTTTGGGGTCTTAAGAATATACATTTTCCGGAGCACAAATATGGCAATGATCGCAGTAACAATGATCAACAAAGTATAGACATATCTTGCGCTGAAGTCTTCCACAGCAGTGCTTGGATAAAAGAATGAGCCGTAACCGCACAGTATCCGATAAATATAATTGCTCAGATTTGTTCTTCCAAAATGATTGATACCTTTGTAATCCGTCAAAACAACGCCAAACTGATTCAGAAAATATTGATTGACTAGAAAATATTCTGTAACAAACCCAATGCACACAGTTGCATTACACAGGGCCATTTTCCAAAACGCTTTCCAGTTCATATCAGACTGCCGGATATCTTCCATCATATAAAGCAGCAATGTACAGATGCAGACCGGGATATTTGCCTGGTACACACCAACAGAGCAAGCCATCAAAACCGTGCAGAGTAATAGAGCGACAACATTCTTTTTCTGGTGAAAAATCCATGCTCCAACAACTCCCAGTAGGGATGCAGCATAATAGTATGGTGCAGTAAACATGTAACTGAATGTTCCCGTCACTGACGGAAATGTCACCATACTTCCGCACAGCAGAATAACAAGAGGCTTTGACTGGATCTTCAAACTATCCACCAGCAGATATACGATTGCTGCAATGCACAAAATCGTAATCGTACCATTTACCACTGGCAGGCTGTAGTTTTTACTACCCAGCAAATTTGCACTCAGACTTCCAAGAATGCCCAGCATCCACCGTCCAGATTCGTAAGTAGCGCCCACTTCATTGAAATACCGTACATCATCATGGAATGAGTATTTGTTGAACAGAACCATACCATGCGCCAACAATCCCCAAAAAGTAGCACTGCACAGTACTGTTTTTAACAGGCTCTCATTTACCTTTAGCTTTTCCGCAGTTTTTTCCATGTCTTTCTCCCAAACAAGGCATCATTCCCGAATTTAGCCAAAACTATATAGTTGTATTATGCAATGTCAGCCTATCTCCTGCAACTATTTCTGCAAAAAAACGTGCTCTGTGGTTTCTATTTTCCACAGAGCACAGTTCTCATCATTCTGTTTTGTTGCAACTTTTACAGCGCATTATTCGTACCATCTGTTTCCTGCTCACTGGTATACAGCACCATCAGATGGTTGGCGCTTTCTTCCAGCTGGGTCTTGGCCTGACGGAGATTGGCTTCCTCGTTTTCATTCATCTTTTCGGGCTTATCCTTGCGCAGGCAGCGGCGGAGGTTGGCGAGGTCGGTTTTGATGCGGTTCTTCTCGTCCTTGTCCAGCTCCTTTTTGCATTTGGAAAGAGCCTCGTCCACCTTGTAGGCCAGCACCTCGGCCTGATTGTGCAGGTCTAAGCGCTCCTTGCGGCGGCTGTCCTCGGCCTCGTAGGCGGCAGCGTCTGCCATGGCGCGCTGGATCTCATTTTCCGAAAGGTTGGTGCTGCCGGTGATGGTGATGTTCTGCTCCCGGCCGGTGCCAAGGTCTTTGGCAGACACCTTCACCACGCCGTTCACGTCGATATCGAAGGTAACTTCGATCTGCGGTTTGGAGGAGAAGCTTGCACGAATGCCGGTGAGCTTGAATTTGCCCAGACTCTTGTTGTCACGGGCAAAGTGGCGCTCGCCCTGCAGCACGTTGATCTCCACACTGGTCTGCATGGGCCGTGCGGTGGTGAAGATCTGGCTCTTGCGGGTGGGGATCATGCTGTTGCGGGTGATCAGCGGGGTGGCCACGCCGCCCAGCGTCTCAATGGAGAGGGTCAGCGGGGTCACATCCATCAGCACAAGGCCCTGCGCCGCTGCGCCGGTGGCACCGGCCAGCTTGCCGCCGCCCTGCAGCAGACCGCCCTGCACAGCCGCACCCATGGCAACACACTCGTCCGGGTTCAGGCTGTGGCTGGGTTCGCAGCCCAGCAGCTCCTTCACCTGACGCTCCACCGCAGGCATCCGGGTGCTGCCGCCCACCAGCAGCACCTTGCCCAGCTGGCTGGCAGAAATGCCTGCATCCCGCAGCGCATTCTGCACAGGAGCCACTGTGCGGGCCAGCAGGTCGCCGGTCATCATTTCGAACTGCGGGCGGGAAAGCGAGATATCCAAGTGGTGAGGGCCGTCCTTGCCCACTGCGATAAAGGGCAGGTTCAGCTGTGCCGACGGCGCGGCAGAAAGCTCCTTCTTTGCCTTTTCGGCTTCCTCTTTCAACCGGCCCATAGCTGCCGGGTCGCGGGAGAGGTCGATGCGATCCGACTTTTTGAACTCGGCCACGGCATATTCCACGATGCGCTGATCGAAGTCGTCACCGCCCAGATGGGTGTCGCCGCCGGTGGCAAGCACCGTAAAGGTCCCGTCCTCGATCTCGATGATGGACACATCAAAGGTGCCGCCGCCGAGGTCGTAGACGAGGATCTTCTGCGATGCTTCGTTATCCAAACCATAGGCCACAGCGGCAGCAGTAGGCTCGTTGATGATGCGCAGCACGTTCAGGCCTGCAATGCGGCCTGCATCCTGCGTAGCCTTGCGCTGGCTGTCGTCGAAGTAGGCGGGCACCGTGATGACCGCTTCGGTCACCGGCTCGCCCAGATAGCTCTCGGCATCGCGGCGGATCTTGGCCAAGATCATGGCGCTGATCTCCTGCGGGGTCAGGTCTTTGCCGTCGATGTGCACCCGGTAGTCACTGCCCATATGGCGCTTGATGCTGGAGATAGTGCGCCCGGAATTTGTGGCGATCTGGCGCTTGGCCGCACCGCCCACCAGACGTTCACCATCCTTCGTGAAGGCCACAACGCTGGGGGTGGTGCGCTCACCCTCCGCATTGGTGATGACCACGGGCTTGCCGCCCTCCACCACTGCCACACAGGAATTGGTCGTGCCGAGATCGATGCCGATTACTTTGCTCATACTGTCTGTTTCCTCTCCGGTGCTGTGCATCTTGGGCGCAGCTCTTCAAATCATTTCCGAGTATATCTTACCGTCCCGATATGACGATTTTTTAGTCCAATTGTAAAGATTCCATGTCGTAAGCTGTGGCTCGGGCAGGCAGTTCACTGGTCAGTTCCCGGATGAGCTGGTCGGCTTCGGCCAGCCACTGCTCTGCGTCCGGCTCGTGCTCACGGGCCTTGATGGCAAAGCCCTGCCTTGCTTCTGCGGCCAGTGCCAGCGCCTTTTTGCGGCTGGTGTAGCGCGTTTCGGTCTGGGCCACACGCAGGCACACCTGCGGAGTGTACTCGATATCCGGCATATGGGCTGCGTTGGCGCGGGCACGGCGGTAATACAAAAGTGCCCGGCCATTGTCGCCCCGGGCAGCGCAGTCATCACCCAGTGCAATGTTGGATAAGATCTCGCCGCTGTCTGCTGCTTCCTTCCACATGCGGCGGGCCTTGGCACGGTTCGTGCGGGTGCCGCGGCCCTTATAAATACAGTCTGCCAGCAGGGCAAGTCCCATGGCGCTGCCAAGCTCGGCTGCTTTTTCAAAGCATTCCACAGCCTGCGCCCAGTTGCCCTTGCGGGCGGCTTCCTTTCCGGCATCCGCTTTCTCATCACCGGGGTCTTCCGGCGTATGGCCCGCGTGCAGCAAACCGTTGAGCAGAGCGCCGTCCAGCGTAGCCGAGTGGCTCCACGGGTCCAGCACCACGCCGTCGATTCCCTCAGTGGAAAGGGCCAGCTCCATGGCATCCTGCAGGGTGTAATCTGCCATTGGCCGGGCAGAAGTGCTGCGGTCGGCGCAGGCCGCAGCTGCAGAGGTGAACATAGGCAGCCATGTGCGGCCCTTCTCGTTGCGCAGGGTCCACAGCTGCAGGTCCTTAGCCTTTGCCGTGGGCACCGGATGCTCCGTCCACGGTGCAGGCGTGTTGTGCACCGTCAGTGCCGTGCGCAGCGGCACCAGAACATGGGTCTCCATTTCCAGTGCATAGTTCAAAGCGCCCATCAGCGTCCAGAAGCTTTCTTCGTTCTGGCCTTTATATAAATTTTCCACTGCCTGCTCAAAGGCCGGGCAGCCGGTGCCCGCCGGGCTGTAGGCCGGAGCGTTCTGCCGATGCTTGCGGGTGCCCACCGGGCGCAGCCGGATGCCGCCGTCTTGTCTTTTTGCCATCTGCTCACCATTCTTCCAGTTTCTAGTCAGTTTTTAGTATAGCAGGAAATGGCTTTGGGTACAACGCCTATCTGTATGTATCCATTTTTCCCTGCTCAAAAAAAGCGGGGTGCCAGATCAGCTTCTTCTGGCACCCCGTTAAAAATACATTTTTCCTGAAACGCCTTATTCCGCGTCCAGATCTTCTTCGGTCTCAGCAGCAATATAGATCGGTCTGTGCTTTGTTTCAGGATATGTTTTGGCAAGGTACTCGCCCGCAATGCCCGTACACAGCAGCTGCACACCACTGCACAAAAGGATAATGCAGACAAGGCTCGGCCAGCCGGAAGTAGGGTCGCCGAACATCAGTGCACGCACCACCACGATTATGATGCCTACAAACGCCAATACGCAAAAGGCAAGGCCAAGGCCCGCCGCCATCAGCAGTGGAGCTGTGGAAAAGCCCACAATGCCTTCGATCGAATATTTGAGCAGACCCCAGAAGTTCCACTTTGTTGTGCCCGCCACACGCTCTACGTTTTTGTAGTCGATCCACTTTGTTTTAAAGCCGACCCAGCTGAAAATGCCCTTGCTGAAGCGGTTATATTCCGCCATGCTCAGCACGGCATCAGTCATTTTGCGGCTCATCAGGCGGAAGTCTCTTGCTCCATCCACGATCTCTGTATCCGAGAGCTTATTGATGATCTGATAAAACTTTTTGGCAAACCAGCTGCGAACGGGCGGTTCACCCTCGCGTGTCGTGCGGCGGGTGGCCGCGCAGTCATATTCGCCGGAGAACAGCAGCTCCAGCATTTCCGGCAGCAGCGAGGGCGGGTCCTGCAGATCCGCATCCATCGTTGCTACATAATCGCCCTTTGCCGCTTTTAATCCGGCATAAATGCCTGCTTCCTTGCCAAAGTTCCGGCTGAAGGAGATGTACCGCACACGGGCATCTTTCCGGTGCAATTCCCGCGCGATCTGCAGTGTGCGGTCTTTTGAGCCGTCATCCACAAAGATGAACTCAAAATCTGCTCCGTGGGATATTCCCATCTGCTGTGCGATCTTACTGGCCTCTTTATAAAAAATGGGAAGTGATTCTTCCTCATTGTAGCACGGAACGACCAAACTTATCAGCATTCCTGTTTCCCCTTTTGTGCAATATTTAAAATTATTGTAGCATACCCCCACCCTGGTTTCAACCGTTTTCGGCATTTTGCCCGGCGGTTTTCAGCACACTTTTGCAATAAAAACATTTTCTATGGCTTTTTAAGTTTTTGTACGCTATAATAAGTAGGATTTCATAAACCTTATAATGCAAGAAAGCAAGAAAGAAGGAGTATCGCCTTGAACAAGATGCTAGGCTATCTGAAGGACTACAAGCGCGAGAGCGTGCTTGCGCCCCTTTTCAAGATGCTGGAAGCCACGTTCGACCTGTTCGTGCCGCTGGTCATGGCGGATATCGTGAACATCGGCATTGCCGCCCACGACTTCCACTATATTCTTGTGCGGTGCGGCATTTTGCTGCTGCTGGCCATGATCGGCCTTGCCTGCAGCCTGACGGCACAGTATTTTTCCGCAAAGGCGGCCGTGGGCTATTCCACAGCTCTGCGCCACGCCCTGTTTGAGCACATCCAGACCCTGAGCTTTACCGAGATGGACACCCTCGGCACCAGCACCCTGATCACCCGTATGACCAGCGACGTGAATCAGGTGCAGAGCGGCCTGAACCTGTTTTTACGCCTGTTCCTGCGCAGCCCGTTCGTGGTGATCGGTGCCATGGTCATGGCCTTTACGGTGAATTCCCGTGCAGCGCTGATCTTTGTAGTGACCATCCCGCTGCTGAGCGTGGTGGTGTTCGGCATCATGGCTGCTACCCGGCCCCTGTACAAGACGGTACAGAATCGCCTTGACCGGGTGCTGGGCCTGACCCGCGAAAACCTGACCGGCGTGCGCGTGGTGCGCGCTTTTGATAAGGAAAAAAGCGAGGTAGAGCGCTTTGAGAATGCCAACGACCTGCTGACCAAGATGCAGCTCCATGTAGGCCATATCTCTGCCCTGATGAACCCGCTGACCTATGTGCTCATCAACATTGCCATTGTGGCACTGCTATATGTGGGCAGCATTGAGATCAATGTGGGTGGCATGGCTTCCGGCGACGTGATCGCGCTGGTGAACTACATGAACCAGATCCTTGTGGAGCTGGTCAAGCTGGCAAACCTGATCGTGCAGGTGAGCAAGGCGCTGGCCTGCGCAGGCCGCGTGCAGGCTGTGCTGGACACCACGCCCGGCATGGCCTTCCCGGAAAAGCTTCTGGGCGAGGTGCCCGCCGAAAAATCCGGCGATGCCGTGCGCTTTGAGCACGTAAGCCTGACCTATGCGGGTGCCGGTGCACCCAGCCTTTCCGACATCAGCTTCACTGCAAAGCGCGGCCAGACCATTGGTGTCATCGGCGGTACCGGCAGCGGCAAATCCAGCCTTGTCAACCTGATTCCCCGCTTCTACGATGCCACCGAGGGCACGGTGGAGATCATGGGCCGCGATGCCCGGAACTATCCCCGTGAAGAACTGCGCGGCAAGGCAGCCATGGTCATGCAGAAGGCCCAGCTCTTTGGCGGCACCATCCGCTCCAACCTGCTGTGGGGCAACAAGAATGCCACCGATGCGGACCTGTGGGCCGCACTGGAAACAGCACAGGCTGCGGAGTTCGTCAAAGCCAAGCCCCTTGGGCTGGACGAGCCTGTGGAGCAGGGCGGTCGCAACCTGTCCGGCGGACAGAAGCAGCGCCTGACCATCGCCCGCGCCCTTGTGGGCAAGCCAGAAATTCTGGTCCTTGACGACAGCGCCAGCGCACTGGACTACGCCACCGATGCCGCCCTGCGCAAGGCACTGGCTGCTCTGCCCGGCAGCCTGACCGTGTTCATCGTGAGCCAGCGCGCCGCCAGCCTGCAGTACGCGGATCAAATTCTGGTGCTGGACGACGGCCATCTGGTGGGCATCGGCACCCACGACCAGCTGCGCCAGACCTGCCCCGTCTACGAGGAGATCTACGAGAGCCAGTTCAAGAAAGGGGATGCGCAGAAATGAGTGCAAAAGCAAAAACAAAGCTGACCCCGCAGCAGCGCAAGGCCACCTTGACCCGTGTTCTGGGCAAAATCAAACCTTATTCCCTGTTTGTGGTGTGCAGCCTTGTGGTGGCCGCTGTGAGCGTGGGCGCGCAGCTGTATATCCCCATCCTCTGCGGCAGCGCCATTGATATGATGCTGGGCAAGGGTGCCGTAGATTTTGGCGGTGTGATGCGCATTATCATCGAGGTGCTGGTGGTTGCCGGTGTGGCCGCTCTTGCGCAGTGGCTGCTGAGCGTGTGCAACAACCGCATCACCTTCCTTGTCAGCCGCGACCTGCGCAACGAAGCCCTGCGCAAAATTCAGACCCTGCCGCTTTCCTACCTCGACAGCCACCCCTCCGGCGATATCGTCAGCCGCATGGTGGCCGATGTGGATACCTTTGCGGACGGCCTGCTGATGGGCTTTACACAGCTGTTCAGCGGCGTTCTGACCATCCTCGGCACCCTGCTGTTCATGCTCAGCGAGAATGTGCCCATCACGCTGGTGGTGGTGTGCATCACCCCGCTGAGCCTCGTGGTGGCAAGCTTCCTTGCCAAGCGCAGCTATGGTTACTTCCAGAGCCAGAGCGCCGTGCGCGGTGAGCAGACCGCGCTGGTCAACGAGATGATCGAGGGCCAGAAGGTGGTGCAGGCCTTCGGCCACGAGGCCGAGAGCCTTACCGCCTTTGACGAGGTGAATGGCCGTCTGCAGGACGTGAGCCTGAAGGCCATCTTCTTTTCCAGCCTGACCAACCCCGCCACCCGCTTTGTGAATAACATCGTGTACGCAGGCGTGGGCCTTGTGGGTGCCGTGTACGCGGTGCGGGGCGGCATCACCATCGGCCAGCTAAGCGTGTTTTTGAGCTACGCCAACCAGTACACCAAGCCCTTCAACGAAATCTCCGGCGTGGTGACGGAGCTGCAGAACGCTCTGGCCTGCGCCGCCCGCGTGTTCGAGCTGCTGGATGCCGACGATCAGGTGCCGGAAGTCGAGAACGCCTCCGTGCTGCAGCCGGACGGCCATGTGCAGCTGGAGGATGTTTCCTTCCGCTACCTGCCCGACCGCCCGCTGATCGAGGGCCTTTCCCTCGACGTAAAGCCCGGCCAGCGCATTGCCATCGTCGGCCCTACCGGCTGCGGCAAGACCACCCTCATCAACCTGCTCATGCGCTTCTATGATGTGAACGGCGGTTCCATCAAGGTGTCCGGCACCGACATCCGGGATGTGACCCGCGCTTCCTTGCGCGGCAGCTACGGCATGGTGTTGCAGGATACATGGCTGCGGGCCGGTACCGTGCGGGAAAACATTGCCTACGGCAAGCCGGATGCAAGCCTTGAAGAGATCGTGGCAGCAGCCAAAGCCGCCCATGCAGACAGCTTCATCCGCCGCCTGCCGGAGGGCTACGATACCGTCATCGCCGAGGACGGCGGCAACATCAGTCAGGGCCAGAAGCAGCTGCTGTGCATTGCCCGCGTGATGCTCTGCCTGCCGCCGATGCTGATCCTGGACGAAGCAACATCCTCCATTGATACCCGCACCGAGGTGCGTATCCAGAAAGCCTTTGCCCGCATGATGCAGGGCCGTACCAGCTTTATTGTGGCGCACCGCCTTTCCACCATCCGCGAGGCGGACGTCATCCTTGTGATGAAGGACGGCCACATTGTGGAGCAGGGCAGCCACGACGAGCTGCTTGCTGCAAACGGCTTCTACGCCAAGCTCTACAACAGCCAGTTCGAGGGCGTGGAGACCTGAGAGTTCCTGATAATAATAACAAAAAGGAGCGATGCAGCGCATCGCTCCTTTTTGTTATTATTTGCTTTCAACTTTCTGCACGATGGGTTCATCGGGCGGCGGCGTGAGGGTAGAGTGCTCCACAATGAACTGCTCCGCCCTCTCCCGGGCCAGACGCTGGCGCACCTTGCGTGCATCGTTGGCGGGGAAGGTGCGCTCGCCGTCCAGCTTGGCATCCCAGTGGGCAGCGGCTGCTTCCACCTCGGCGTCCGTGGGTGCAAGGCCCTCCTTTTCTGCCACCAGCAGAAGCCCCAGCCAGCTGCGCAGCTTGCGCTCTGCCTGCGCGTGGAGCCATGCACGGAACTCTTCCACCGTCTGGCCGCGCACTTTAAGGAACTGGTCAAAGTTGATGCCATTGGCCTGCAGGCTCAGGTTGAACTGGCGCTGCTCGGCAAAATAGTTACCGCCCACCAGCTGCTTTGGCAGCGGGCCTTTCACTGCATCGCCCAGCTGCCATACCAGCTCCTTGCGTGCCCGCTGCTCAGCCTGGGCACAGCGCTGTGCCCAGATCTCGCGGGCCACCTGCTGCCGCAGCGCCGCCTTGCCCGCTGCATCGGCTGCACGTTCTTCGTCGCCGTGGTGACGGTTGATCTCCAGTTCAATGGTCAGCTGCCGGATGGGGTGCGGCTCAATGGGCTGCACGAAACCGGTGTATGCTCCCACTTCCAGCGGCGGCAGCGCGTAGAACTGCGCACCCGCCCGGAAGCCCTCGGCCCGGTTCACCGCCAGCAATTCAAAATCCGGGTCGGTCACCGGCACCACATGGTACTCCCGCACCAGCTGCTCATACAGCGCCGAAAAGCCGCCAAGAATGGTGCGATTCACCGCCTCGGTCAGCAGACCGTCCTCTTCCTGCGGCGCGTCCGGCTCCGCCTGCACCTGTGCAACGGCTGCCGCCAGCTCCTCGGCACCGGCTGTGAATACCAGACGGCAGTCGCCCGGCTCAGCCATGCCAAAATGTTCCAGTTTCATTCTCTTTTCCCCTTTCAGCGGGCAATGCCCACGGTCAGCACCAGCAGGGCCACACCTATCACGGCATACAGCACCTCGGCTCCCAGCGTAGCCCGGTCGCCTTCCACGTACATCTTCTCCGGGTCGTCGGGGTCATAGTATAAGGTGACGGTATCCCCCACCGCAAAGCTCTTGCCCCGCGCAGGCTTCGGGTAGTGCAGCCGATGGCTGCCGCCTGCGGTGGTAAAGGCCAGCACATAGGCACCGCCATCCCGGCTCCGCACGGTGCCCTCCACCGTGGCCGTGACCTTCTGCCCCTGCGTGCACAGCCTGCGCCGTGCCAGCACGCTGCGCAGAGCCATAAAGAACATGATGCCTGCTCCCAGCAGGAAAATAATGATATTGAACATTCTGCATTTCCCTCGTTTTCTCAGTCTGCGCGCAGGACACCCTCCCAGCGCGTCCTGTTTATTGTATCACACTTTGGCAAAAATTTCGCCCTGCAGCTGCCATTCAGAATGCATCAATTTTCAAGCAAAATTTTGTCGAGAAAAATTAAAAATAATGCTTGACAATTCTGCCATATCTGGTATAATAATTATCGTTCCGAGCGACACAGCTCACGAATACAACAGAATATGCGGATATGGCGGAATTGGCAGACGCGTTAGATTCAGGTTCTAATCGGGGCAACTCGGTGGAGGTTCAAGTCCTCTTATCCGCACCATGACGAATGTTCTTACAGCATTTAGCTGTCAAAGAACATTCGTCATTTTTTTATTTGCTAAATAGCGACATCACAGGGGGCGTAGTTCACAACTACGCCTTTTCTTGTATTCACCGACACATCGGGTGTCGGCAAAGGAAGTGCGCTTGGAATCTCGATGGTGCCCACACAGTTGTAGTGAATGCGGAGCCGCTGCTCCCATACACCATTGACCTTTTCTGCATTGAACACCTCGATTTTTTCCACCAGTTCATTCAGCATCCGGGGTGTCAGCTTTTTTGCTCTGGTGTACTTGCGAACCAGACTGATAAACATATCCGTTGTCATAGTACGGCTGCTCTGCTTTTCGATTTCGGAGCGGAGCTGTTTGATTTTCTCGGTCAGCTCCTTTTGCTCGTCCTCATATCTCCGGGACATTCTGGAAAAGCGTTCGTCAGAGATTTTGCCGGAAACATTGTCCTCATAGATGCGCTCAAAGAGGCCGTCCAGTTCTTCATCACGGGCAAGAAGTGTTTTCAACTCTTTTTCTTTCAGCTTGCGGTCGGTTTCATCCGCCTGCTGGGAGTGCCCGATAACAGCTTTCAGAAAGTCGTCCTCATAGAGGCTGGCAAACTTGGTCAGCCGCCGAATCTCGCCCAGCACCACTTCTTCCAGAAAGTCTACACGGATGTAATGGGTGGATTGGCAGGTGCCACGGTTGCCCTTGTAGTTGGAGCAGTTGAAATACTTGATTTCCGGGTTGCCCTGATTGAAGTGGAAGTGCAGATTGCAGCCGCAGTCTGCGCAGACAAGCAAGCCAGAGAACATATTGTGCTCTCCGTTGCTGGTACAGCGTTTGCGCATTTTTCCGCGCTTCTGCTGCACCTGTTCAAACACGGCACGTTCAATAATGGGTTCGTGAACATCTTGGAACACTACCCAATTTTCCGGGTCGTTATGAATCCGCTTTTTGTTCTTGTAGGACTTGGAGTAGGTTTTGAAGTTCAGAATATCCCCGCAATACTCCTGCTGATACAGAAGATGGGTAATCGTGGAGCCATTCCACTTGGTGGCGGGGCGCGTCTTGGTCTTTCCGGGACGGCCGATGCCTTTCTGAATCCAGTAGGCCTGCGGCGTCAGGATGCCTTCCTTTTCAAACTGGGTGGCAATCTGTTCCGTGCCAAAGCCCTCCAACGTCATATCAAAAATGCGCCGGACAACTTGTGCAGCTTCTTCATCAATGACCCAATGCTTGGGATTGTTCGGGTCCTTGATATACCCATAGGGCGGAAGTCCCATCGGTTCGCCGGAGTTGCCTTTGATTTTATTACTGATACGGCGTTTCTTGCTGATGTCGCGGGCATACCACTCATTGAACAGGTTTCGGATGGGTGCCAGTTCGTTTTCTCCCTCGGCCGTGTCGATGTTGTCCGAAACGGCAACAAGTCGGATGTCATGGTCTGGGAAAAATTCTTCTGTCAGCCGCCCGACCTCGATATAGTTTCGGCCCAGACGGGAAAGGTCTTTGACGAACACAGCGGAGGCTTTCCCTTGTTCGAGCTGCTGCATCATTTCAACGAAACCGGGACGGTTCATGGTCACGCCGGAAATGCCTCCCTCGGCCGTGTCGATGTTGTCCGAAACGGCAACAAGTCGGATGTCATGGTCCGGGAAAAATTCTTCTGTCAGCCGTCCGACCTCAATATAGTTTCGGCCCAGACGGGAAAGGTCTTTGACGAACACAGCGGCGGCTTTCCCTTGTTCAAGTTGCTGCATCATTTCAACGAAACCGGGACGGTTCATGGTCACGCCGGAAATGCCATCATCCAGAAAGTGAACCAGATTGGTATAGCCTTTTTCCTTTGCAACTTTGGTGAGCAGTTTCTTTTGGTTGACGATGCTGTAACTCTCGCCCTCCAAATTATCATCACGGGAAAGACGCTCATAGAGAAAAGCGGTTGCTTCACGGGATTTCTTGTTACTCGACTGTTTCATACTCGCTCCTTTCTTGGGACAGTCGAATAGCAAATTTACTTGTACACCTATATTATAACACAATCCGCTTTCTCTGTCCGCTGCCTCCCGAAAGGTCATTATAATTTTTCGCTTTCGGATTTCATCAGCCGGAGAAGAACTTCTCCTAAGGTCTGGGAGCTTTCTTCTTTGAACACCGGCTCAACGATAAAGGAGCGATTGCCAATACGATAAGTCGAATCCAGAGTAAGCATCTCTGGATTTTTTGTTTTTTCAGGGTTTGTCTTTTTCGCTTGCATCGTAAAAATCCCCTTTCTTAAAAATCAAAAAATGAGCCAACGGATGGCTGCTGGCAGCAGCCCACGGGAATCTCACCCCTGCATTCCTCATGCAGCCCTACTCATTGCCTGCGACGCTCTGAACGCTCGGACTTTGACGGTAAGGGAGTATCAGCCTGCCTGTATGTCATGGCCCGCAAGCAGCCGCGCTTGCATTGCGGCGGGGTGGAAATCGCTCCGCTTTTCAGAGAAAAGCATCGTGGCGCACCCGCCGTCCGGCTCGATACAGACAGCAACGTATCCGTTTGCCCTATGATGCACCGCCATTGTCCTGCGGGCATATTTTTCAAGGTGCTGTCCCGAAACGTGGAAAGGGTCAGACCGTTTCGGCTCTGGTCACAATAGAGGAAATAAGTTTGATTTCCAGATGGCGTTTCATGTACTCGTCTATGCACACATGGGGCTGGCCGTGCTTGTCGTAGAGAATGCCTGTACAGAGCTTGTTGATATAGCCTCTGTAATGTCGCAAAACCTGTTCAACTGCATCGGTGTCCCCAGCGCAGGCAGAGCGAATCACCGAGAGCGGTAAAAAATCTCTGCTCGTGTGTTCATAGGAGTTCATTTACGCCTAACCTCCCTCCGGCAAGTGCGCCTTTAGTTCTTTTCGCAGCTCATTCAGCGTTTTTGTCCGGTGGCGCTGTACAGCACTCCGGGACATTCCCATGAGGTCGCCAATCTCGCCATCGCCCAGTTCCAGAACGCAAAACAGAATCAAAATGCTTTGTTCTTGCTTTGGCAGAGCGGCAAACGCATTGGCAACAAGTTCATTGTCGATGTGCAGATCACAGCCGTAGGATGAAAATACAAATTCTTCACTTGGATAATGGTCTACACTCGTGAGCTGCCCCAGTTCTTCCAACGAAAGAACGCTGAATGACTTTTCACGGTCAAGCAGACGTTTCTTATTTCGGTGATAGTTCCGGGCCTCATTTCGCAGCACCGCTTTGCAGAACGCATCGAATCGATACTGTTCGCCATCGTTGCGAGGGATAGCTTCCATCTTCTCACCCCCTTTCCGTGGGGATGTCGGGTGGATTTTTCCCTTTCCGCTAATATGACACCTGAAATACCCGATTCTACCCGCTTTTTTGAAAATTTCCAAAAATATTTTTTGAAACAGGTAGGTTTTCAGGCGACAATAGAAAAGCCCAGCAGACCGAAAACGGCCAACTGGGCATAATGACAGCACGAAACGCGCAGTAACTACATCGTATAGTACATAGTAAAAGCCCTGCTGACCCTGTGCGGGAGCAAGGCTTTTTTTGACAGTTCAAAGCTAGGCGTTCGATAGAATATCAGGCGCATGGCGGCATCCTCCTAGTGGCCGCCATACGGACGATGAAACGCTTTGATAAGCAAAAAGAACCGGCGGCCTTGATTTTCTCAAAAGCCGCCGGTTCAAAATGGGCGCGCGGATATGTCTGCTGTACGACGGCTTTTTTTCTTTTGCCGTCGTGCGGCAGGTTGCTAACAGGCTATTTCTCTTTATGAGGATTATTATAAAATCCAAATGTTACACAAATGTCCGAGGTGCCTTTGATTTCGACAGAAAAACAGGCTGAATTGTTACAAAGCTCGGACATTTCAAAAGAATTTTTTGAAAAACACTAAAGAAGCGGAGCAGCTAAAATCTGCTCCGCTTCGATATGATTGATCTAAGGATGTTTTGCTATTTGATTAAACTCACTCTGTCAACCGCAATCGCTCCACAACTGGAAGGTTAACGTCAGTTTTGTAGACCCATATAGGCACAATAAGGCAGATTAGCAACACCAGTCCAGACACCAGCACCAGTGGGATAAATGGATAGGAGAAAACAGCATAATAGGCCACTTTACTAAAAATCATATATAGCAAGATGAAGATTGCTGTTCCAATGGTGACTGCAAGGGAAAGGGAAACGCCCCAATAATAGAAACCTTCCATAAATAGCATTCGTTTGATTTGTCGCTTTGTCATTCCAATGCTTTCAAGAACAGCTAATTCATAGCGCCGAGTATTTACATTGACAACCATTGTATTGACAAAGTTCATGACACCAACAAGCAGCAGTATCACGGACAACCCTGTTCCTAAAACCTTTGCTGTAATGAGATATTCCTGCATTTCTTCTCGCCGTTCATATCGGGATATAATATCAATGTTAGCTTGTGATGCGGTGATTTGCTTTAATTCTTGCAGTATACTTTCGTCATGTTGACCATCCGTATCAAAGGCCACGCGGAACACTCTATATTGCGGAAAGAGTTCTTTCAAAGCTGTTTGACTAATATACAAATCAGGAGCCGTCCCTCTCTCATTGCCTCCTCCTGCTCGAAACCCTTCATTCAAATAACCGTTCGCTACAATAAAGGAATGCTGTCCGTTCTGCGTCTGGATTGTTATTTCCTGCCCCGGCTGAATAAGGTCTTCTACTGTTTTGGACAGCAGCACAACCTTTCCTTGTTCAAAGGCAGACGTGTCAATAGGCAAGTTTAAGGTTTTATTGATTTCTTCCAAATATGCACTGTCAATTCCAAAAACCCCACTAAAAAAGTTTTGCTGATAATTTTCTAATTTTGTCGGATCAGAAAAATCAATGCCGTTTACTCCGTCTAATGACGCAAGAAACTCGTGAAATACAGCATCGTCATATACAACATCTGCTACTACTTGAGGATAAGGTGCATAGGTCAACCTCAAATTCTCAATGCCGTCAAGCTGACCAATCTCTGAAACCATTTCGCTGGAAATTAAATCTTCTCTTTCGTGGATACTATATGTGAGTGCAAAATCGCTTACTCCCCATTGGCTCACATAATTCTCCGGGCTTAAACCATGTAATAGCCCTGTGACGACAAGGAACAAGGAAAGGCCGAAAAAAAGCGATGCAAAAACAAGGGTTGTACTCTTAGCATTACGAAAGACATTGTTCCATGCCATTCTGGACAACTTCATTTTGCTACAATTTCTGGCGCTACTCTTTGTGCTGGCTGCTGTATATTGGAGTGCTGCTATTGGTGAAACACTTCCGGCAATTTTGGCGGGCTTCATGCTTGCAATCATAACTGTAATGAACGTAAATATGGCCGCTCCTATGAAAATAAACGGCGAAAAAGATACTTTTGTTCCCACATCAGAATTTGTTGAATACATCATATTCAGGAAGTAAGGAACAATGCCAAAGGAAACAACCGCACCAAGTAACAGACCAATCGGAATACCAATACAAGAGATTCTGATTGCCTGCTTATAGATAATTCTCTTTATCTGCCTTTGGGTCGTTCCAATCGTTTTAAGACGGCCATAGAATTGCACATCTTTTATGACAGAGACATAAAGAATATTATAAATCAGCAGATAGCCGCTAAAGGATATAAAAACTGCTAAAATTATTACAGCTAAAATAATAGTTCCACCATTTGCCTGTTCTAATGATACAATTTCAAATGTTTGCCCTTCTGTAAAGTCAATCTCACGCCGCAATCTTTCACAGTTTTTGTCAGCATTATCATTGCCTTGAAAACGGATCATTGCCGTAACACTATTATCCAGTGATACATTTAAGCTATCCTTAAAAGCGGATGAAACATAAACATAACCACGATTATTTGTGCGCATTGGAATGTAGTCCGTATAGTAGCCCGACAGCAAAAAGGTGTCCGTGACATAATCATAGCTATCGCCAATTTGGTATGACAACACAATCTCCATCCCTATTTGCGGATCAGAAATGCCCATCTGTTCAAGCACCCATGTAGGTAGCATAATTTCGTTTTTACTTGATGGGTAATTTCCTACAACACCTGATATAGTAGGAAGACGGTGGTGTTCCCACTCTGTATCATTTATCCATACTACACCTAATCTTGCATTTCTCAGTTGTTCTGTACCAACACTACCTAAACGCTGCTGTATACCTACGTCAAGGACAAGGTTTGATTTTGAAATTTCAACCAACTGATTTTCTGTTA
Organism: Faecalibacterium sp. AF27-11BH; assembly: GCF_003603005.1. Taxonomy (NCBI): domain Bacteria; kingdom Bacillati; phylum Bacillota; class Clostridia; order Eubacteriales; family Oscillospiraceae; genus Faecalibacterium; species Faecalibacterium sp. AF27-11BH. Next base: position 27,509 of record NZ_QVGS01000013.1, on the reverse strand, counting down.
CATTTGTGATTCCGACATCAGCGGTAGTTCCCATTAACCGAATTTGTTGCATTTGGTAGGTTTCAAAGTAACTAAAACCAATACTGAATGTCGCAGTTATCATAAATGCAGTTAGCACAAGAGCAATGATTGCAAATAAATTACGCTGCCGTTCACGATGCAAACTGCGCTTTGCCAGCTTCTTTTCAATGTCACTGGTATCATTTTCAAAAGGCCATGTCATAGCTTGCCACCTCCTTATTCCACAATCCTGCCATCCTCAATGCGGACAATCCGATCTGCAAGGCGGGCTATGTCGTCATTGTGGGTAATCATTACAACGGTTTGCCGGAACTCCGCGCTGGTGCGCTTGATAAGTCCCAGCACCTCGGCGCTGGTCTTGCTGTCAAGGTTACCGGTTGGCTCATCGGCCAGCACAATAGCCGGTTTGGTAATCAGAGCGCGGGCAATCGCCACACGCTGCTGCTGTCCGCCAGAAAGATTATTCGGCATATTTTTCAGTTTATCTTCCAGCCCCAGCAGGTGAACGATCTCGTCCAAAAACTTCTGATCCACCGTGTCCCCGTCCAGCTCCACCGGCAGGACGATGTTCTCATACACATTCAGAATAGGAACAAGGTTATAGTTCTGGAAGATAAAGCCGATGTTGCGGCGGCGAAAGATGGTAAGCTGTTCATCGTTCTTCTTTGCCAGTTCTTCGCCCCGGACGATCACAGTTCCGCTGGTGGGAGTGTCCAGCCCGCCCATCATGTGAAGCAGGGTGGACTTGCCGCTGCCGGATGTTCCCACAACGGCCACAAACTCGCCGTCCTCCACGGAGAAGTTCACACCGTCAAGGGCGCGGGTAATGTTCGGCTCTGTGCCGTAATACTTTTTCAGATCAATCGTCTGTAAAACGCTCATACTCAAAACTCCTTTCAAGGCTTTCTGCCTGTTGATAAGGGTATTGTAAAACCCAAATGTCCGCGAAATGTTACAGCGGCCAAAAAATTTCATTGAAAATCAGGGTGAAATGTTACAACGCTCGGACATTTCAAAAAAATTTACGGCGGCAGCCGGAAATGGCCGTCCGCCGCGTTCTATTTTGTAGGCAGCATAATGGAAAATTCCGAACCCTTGCCCGGCTCCGAAACCACTTTGATATAACCGCCCTGTCGCGTTACGATCTCGCGAGCCAGATATAGGCCAATGCCCACGCCCTGCTGTTCGTGTACTTCTTCCTCACGATAGAAGCGCCGGAAGATGGCGGCCTGATTGCTTTCAGAAATGCCCTTGCCGGTGTCGGTCACTTTGATCTCCACATACATTTCCCACAGCACCACCGACACAGCGATTTTCCCGCCTGCCGGGGTGTACTTCACCGCATTGTCCAGCAGGTTAAAGAGGGCTTCGGATGTCCACTTGCTGTCATGGGAAACGGTCAAATCCTCCGGGCAGTCCACGGACACGGCAATTTCCTTTTTCTCCGCTGCATACACGATCCCACTCATGGCCTGCGCCACGGTATCAAAAAGGCGGCCCGGCTTCTTATCCAACTGGATCACGCCCGTTTCCAGCCGGGAGGTTTTCACAAGGGCCTGAAAGAGAAAGTCCAGCTTATCCGTCTGGCTGCGGATTCCCCGGATAAAGTCGGTGCGCTCCGCCTCAGTCATGGGCTTTTCCAGCAGGGTATCCGTCGCCATTTTCAGATTGCTTACCGGCGTTTTCACCTGATGGGAAATATCCGATACAAGGGTCTGTAACTCCTGCCGTTCCTCGTCCACCCGGCGGCGGTTCTCCTGCATGATCTGGTAAAGCCTTGCCAGCCGGTGTCCAATTCTGGCAAGCTGGGTTTCGCTGTCCTCTGGCCGCTGGGGTGCTTCATTTCCGGCGATCATGTGGTCTAAGGTCTGGCACAGGTCAGCGGTAAACTGCGACAACCGCTTTCCAAACGCCTGCGTCAGTACAAAAATCCCCACAAGGGCGCACAACAGCAGCGCCCCGCCCGTCAGCAGCACCGCCGTCTGTTTTGTCACAAGAAACAGGGCTATGGTGATCCCGGACATGGAGAGGACAAGCCCTATTGCCACCCGGCCAAATAGCCGCTTTACCGATAGATTTTGAAACTTCATTTTGCCTCGCCTCCCGTCCATTGATAGCCCATACCGTAAACGGTCTTGATGTATGGCACACCTCCGTCGGCTTCAATCTTGCTGCGAATCCGGCTGATGGAGGTTGTCAGGGTGTGTTCGTCCACAAACCTCTCGTCTATATCCCACAGCTTTTCCAAAAGCTGCCCACGGGTCAGCACTTGCCGGGGATTTTTGCGGAACAGGTTCAGCATTTTGTACTCCATCGGGGATAGGGTCAGGGGCTTGCCGTTTAGGGAAGCCGTCTGCTCCGAGAAGTCCAGAAACAGCCGCCCGTCGTCGTAAATGTCCTTGGCCGGTTTGTGGTGTTCCAGCATGGCGAACATGGCTTTGATTTTCCGCTGCAAGGCCCCGATCACAAAGGGCTTTGTGATGTAGTCCACCGCGCCCACCTCATAGCCCCGTATCTGGTCGCTCTCCTGATCGTTGGCGGTCAGGAATATTACGATGGTGTCCGGGTGCTGGGGCTTTATCAGCTTGCACAGCTCAAAACCGTTCCCATCTGGCAGGTTAATGTCCAACAGCACTAAATCAAATTCCCGCTGGCGGATGGCTTCGGCTGCGGTTCTGGCATTTAGAGTAGAAGTCACGCCGTAGCCGTCTGCGGTCAGGTTGTAGGCCAACATCTTATTCAAAAAACTGTCGTCCTCGACAATTAAAATCTGCTTCACATCCTCACTTCCTTTTCTTTTTGCAAATAGTATAACAGGCAAATGTCCGCGAAATGTTACAGCGGACGGATTTTTCAAAAAAGGGTTTCTTCCTTATTATAGGATAGCCCACTTTACAATACAATGCTCAAACTATGAACAATAAAGTTTAGCAACAATGCGCTTTGCATCATTTCGCCAATCGTCCATGAACTATAAAATGTATATGGGTGATGCAGAATGGCGAAAATCGAGGACTGTCCCGGCTTTGAAACATTCGGAGCGGATGTCAAGGCAGCTCGAAAGGCAAAACAACTTTCCCGCAGTGCGCTGGCTGACATGATACATTGTGACAGCCGGTATCTTGCGAACATCGAAAACGAAGGCACGCTGCCCAGCCTGCCGGTGGTGATTCAGCTGATAAAAATATGTGGTCTGCCCGTGGAGCGGTACTTCAACCCGGAACTCATGCGGGAAGAAAGTGCGGAACGTCAGCGGGTCAGCCACAAGCTGCAGCTTTGCCCGGAAGAATACTTACCCATCGTAGAAGGTGCCATTGACGGTGCCTTACGAATCCATGAACAGGAAAAAGAGCCCGCGTGTGTCTGATTGCCACACATGGTCATTGAGAGGATGCAAAAAGCGTCCTCTTATTTTTTTGTATTTTGCGGGCAAAACGGGGATGTTGTGGTGTCATAGTAGTGGGGAAAGGTAACGTAGCAAGCATAGGGAGTGTAGCCACTCCCGGCAGAAATGCTTGCTGGGGAGTACCCCAGACCCCCAAGAAACGAGGTGAAACTATGGCGAACCGAACCCGAAAAATTGTTCTGCGTGTTCCCGTGACGCCGGAGGAACAGGAACTTATCCGGCAGAAGATGGCTCTGCTGCACACACGGAATTTTTCTGCCTACGCCCGGAAGATGCTGATAGATGGTTATGTTGTCCACATCGACACCACCGACATCCGGGCGCAGACCGCCGAACTGCAAAAGATTGGTGTCAACGTCAATCAGATCGCGCGGCGGCTGAACAGCATGGGGCCGCTGTACACACAAGACGTTGCGGACATCAAGGGAGCATTGGCGCAGATATGGCAGTTACAAAGATACATCCTATCAAGTCAACGCTGAAAAAGGCACTGGACTACATCGAAAATCCGGCCAAGACGGATGAAAAAATGCTGGTATCCTCCTTTGCCTGCTCCTACGAAACCGCCGACATCGAATTTGAACTGCTGTTGTCACAGGCCATGCAGAAAGGCAACAATCTGGCCCACCACCTGATACAGTCTTTTGCGCCGGGAGAAACCACGCCGGAGCAGGCCCACGAAATTGGCCGACAGCTTGCAGATGAAGTCCTGCAAGGCAAATACCCGTATGTGCTGACCACGCACATTGACAAAGGACACGTCCATAACCACATCATCTTCTGTGCTGTGGACATGGTGAACCAGCGAAAGTATGTTTCCAACCGACAGAGCTATGCCTATATCCGGCGCACCAGCGACCGGCTGTGCAAAGAATACGGCCTGTCCGTGGTAATGCCCGGCCAAAACCGGGGCAAGAGCTATGCCGAGTGGGACGCACACCGCAAGGGCGCGAGCTGGAAGGCAAAGCTCAAAGCTGCCATAGATGCAGCCATCCCACAGGCCAAGGATTTTGACGATTTTCTGCGGCTCCTGCAGGAGCAGGGCTATAAGGTCAAGCGTGGCAAGTATGTTTCGTTCCGCGCGCCCGGACAGGAACGGTTCACCCGCTGCAAAACGCTGGGTGAAACCTACACCGAGGAAGCTATCACCGAGCGCATCAAAGGGCGGTTTGCGGAGCGGAAGCCCAAAGAAAACCAAAAAATTTCGCTGCGGATTGATTTGGAGAACAGCATCAAGGCTCAGCAGTCCGCAGGGTATGAGAAGTGGGCAAAACTCCACAATCTGAAACAGGCTGCCCGGACGCTGAACTTCCTGACCGAGCACGAAATCGAAAGCTACCCGGATTTGGAAAGCCGGGTGGCCGAGATCACCGCCGCCAGCACCGAAGCTGCCGCCGCATTGAAAGCAGCAGAGCGCCGACTTGCTGAAATGGCCGTGCTGATAAAGGATGTCACCACCTGTAAGGAACTGCGCCCACTGGTGCAGGAGTACCAACGGGCCGCTGACAAAAAGCAGTTCCGGCGTAAGCATGAAGGCACCTTGATTCTCTATGAGGCCGCAGCCAAGGCCCTGAAAAAGCAGGGCTTTCAAAAGCTGCTCGACCTCTACGCCCTGAAAAACGAGTATAAGCAACTGGCCGAGCAGAAAGACCAGATGCAGCGGCAGTACAATGATGCCAAACGCCAGATGCAGGAGTATGGCATCATAAAGCAGAATGTGGACGGCATTCTGCGGACAGCACCGGGAAAGGAGCAGGTGCAGGAACGGTAAGCTGCGCAAGTTTTCCTCGCAATCGGCTGACAGTTCAGACAATATCTGCTATAATTAAAACAATGATTCTTAGAAAAAATCCTCAGTTGGAAAGGAGATTTTTCAAATGGACAGCAACCTCATTCCGTATCAGCCTGTAATCTCCGATATTAAAAATTTGATTGCCGCAGGCCAGAATGTTGCCTATAATGCAGCTAACCGCGCAATGATTATGACCTACTGGAACATTGGAAAGCGCATTGTTGAAGAGGAACAGAGCGGTGCCGAGCGTGCAGAGTATGGCAAACGGCTGATTTCGATTCTGTCTGATGAACTTACGAAAGAGTTTGGAAGCAATTATTCTGGTAGAAGTCTCCGATACTACCGAAAATTTTATTTGTGCTTTCCTGACTTTGAGATTTGGAACACGCGTGTTCCAAATCTCAACTGGTCACATTTTCGTGCGTTGTTACGTGTTCCTGACGAAGATGCCCGTGTTTGGTATATGAATGAAGCTGCCAATGAAAATTGGAGTGTTCGTACCCTTGACCGTAATATTGGCACACAGTATTATTATCGGCTGCTCCATTCTCCGAAAAAAGAAGCCGTCATTGCAGAAATGAAAGAGAAAACGGCAGCAGAACCCAAGCATCAGTTTGAACTTCTCAAAAGTCCCATCGTGGCAGAATTTTTAGGCTTTCGCACCGAAGATTCCTTTGCAGAGTCCGATTTGGAGTCTGCAATTCTTTCTCACATCCGGGACTTCCTCATGGAAATGGGAAAGGGATTTGCTTTCGTGGCCCGGCAGCAGCATATTGTGACCGATACGGAAGATTACTACATCGACCTTGTGTTTTACAACATCGAACTGAAATGCTATGTTCTGATTGACTTGAAAATGGGGACGATCACCCATCAAGATGTCGGCCAGATTGATATGTATGTTCGGATGTACGATGAACTCAAATGCAAAGAGGGTGACAACCCCACGATTGGCATTCTGCTGTGTGGCGAAACCAGCGAGGACATCGCGCGATACTCTGTCCTGCATGATAACGACCATCTGTTCATGTCGAAGTATCTGACTTACCTGCCCACTAAAGAACAGCTGCGGGTTGAAATTGAGCGGCAGAAAAATATTTTCTATATGCAACATCCTAAATTAGAGAAAAACGATAACTAATTGGAACTGAAAATATTATTGAATCCATGGAGGACACAATGAAAAAAACTGAATTACTTATAAAATCACGAGAAGCCATGATGTCGGCTGTTCAGTTGTACAATAATCCTCAAATCACGTTTAAATCAGAAACATTTATTACATTGGCAATTATTGCTTGGACTTATTTACTTCATGCATTCTATGCCAATGAAGGCATAGATTACCGTTATTTTCATAATAAGGGAAAGAAAAAAGTATATGATAAGACAAAGCATGGAGCTTATAAACATTGGGAGCTTGAGCGTTGTCTGGATTGTCAAGATTCTCCAATCGATTCCATAACTGCTAGCAATCTTAAATTTTTAATCGGAATACGGCACGAGATTGAGCATCAAATGACCAAAAAGATAGATGCATCTATCAGTGCAAAACTTCAAGCGTGTTCGATCAATTACAATTTTTACATCAAAAAATTGTTTGGAAATGTATTTGGAGTTGATCAGGAACTCGGACTTGCTATTCAATTCTCACCCATAGAAGCCGAACAGAAAGAGCAACTTTTCCGCAATGAGAAACTATCAAATAACATAAAAAACTTTATAACAGAATTTGAGGACTCTTTAAGCGAGGATGAACTTGGTAATACACATTATGCATATCGTGTTGTATTTGCACGCGTAGATGGAAAGCGTGTTAACAGCACAACAGATCAGGTTATTACATTCGTACGAGCGGATAGTCCGCAAGCGCAAGGATTAAATGCTGCGTATACACTAATAAAAGAAACTGAAAAGAAAAAATACCTTTCAAAAGATGTAGTCAAATTGATGAACGAAAAAGGATATACTTGGTTCAACACTGGAGATATGACTGCATTTTGGAAGAACGAGCTAAAGAGTAGAGAAAAATATGGAATCTATATTACCAAAAATCAATGGATGTGGTATGAAAACTGGCTTCCAGTTGTAGAAAAACATTGTCAAGAAAAGGAATTGCAAAGACACGAAGAAGCCAAAATCACATATACTCCATCCGAAATTGTTGATATTATGAAAAAGAAGGGATATTCCCGTTTTAATGTATGGTGGTTTAATCAAATATGGAAAAACGAGCTCGGCATCAAAAAAGAAAGCACAGAATATGGCTGTCCTTTGAAATATGGACATTTTGGATGGTATGAATCAATCATACCGCTAATAGAGGATTACTGCAAAAAGAATACTGGAAGATTAAAATAGAAAAAGCCGGACACAGCAGCCACAAGGCCACCGTGTCCGGCTATTTCTGTGTTGACAACGACACATTACTTTGATTAAAAATAATGTGCGGTTGTCGAGCTAGCGGTATTATTCATTCGTAAAATCAAACCTCTGTCCATCAAAATCAGCATCGGTCATGCGCTCCAACTTTGCAATGGTGCCGTTTGCCAACCGCCGCATTTCGGTATCCATATCCGGCAGGGCGGCCAGCATCCGCGCCATCGTCCGGCGGCGGTCAGAAGCGTGGTACATACAAATCAAATTTTCTTCTTCTACGCTGAAATTCATGCGTCAGACCTCCATTTCGTGTTGCTTGCTGCGGGCCGCTGCCTTTTTCGGGCTGGCGGCCTGTTTTGTTTCGGAAAGCTGCTTGCGGACGGAAGTGCGGGGCTTGCAGATGCCCTTGTCCCGGTTTTCGTTTTTGCCAACCAGCGCATAGATGCCAAAACGGTCTTTTACGCTGGACAGATGTAAAGATTTATACGGCAGCATGGCAAGCAGCTGGTCCGTGTCCCGGCTGGATGCCAGCTTGGTGAAGTAGGGTGACACCTCCACCATGAAATGATTCTTGTCCGGGCTGTTGGGAGCAGCCAGACGCTTCATATCGGCTACGATACGCTGGGCCTCGGCCTCGATCAGCCCGGTGTGCAATGCCGCAAGGTGTTCTTTGAAGTCACCGGGCTGCGCAGATTCCCGGCTGCGCTGCTCCTGCCGGATAGCCGCTTGCAGAAGTTCCGGGTCACGGGGCTGCGTTTCATACCGCACGAACTCCCCGAAATATTTGTCCGGTCGGCTGTTGAAACGCTCTTTCGGGCCAATCTCCCGCATCCCACTTTCGTAGATCAGACGATTGGCACCCACGGGCAGGGCGGCATCCCGGATATGCTGGAAGTGCTGCTGATAGTCCAATTCATACAGATTGCCTTGCACGGTTCCGTTGGCTGCGCCGGTCAGCTCCACCGCATAGGCAAGAATCCTGTCGTGGGTCTGCTCGCCGCAGAATTTCCATGTGTTGTAGGCTTGGGTGTCTTTGAGCAGCACATCCCGTTCCCGGAAGCAGAATGTTCCAGAGGGCCGAGACAGCCACAACAGCAGCTTATCTTCCGGCTGGTCGCTGCGGGCCGCTTCCCGCATCATCTTGATGTCATAGGCAAAATCGCTCTGGTAGTATGCGGTGTTCTGGTGCATGATAGCTTCCAGCGCAGCAATCACATCCATATTTTCAAATTTCTGCACGGTTTACACCTCCAATTCCTTTGACTTTTCCCGTGGCTGTGTTTGCTTGCTCTGTTCCTTTTTTGCGGCATCCAGCTGTGCCCGGATGGACGGCTTTTTCGGTTTGGCCGTGCGGGACTTCTTGGCTTTCGGTGTCTTTTCTTCGGCCTTGACTGCGGCGGCAAGGTCCGTCAGAGAAATTTGTTCTCCGGCTTTTGCTTTTGCCTCCAATTCGCCCAGAGAGGGCGCATTGTTCAGCACGCCGTCAATCATGTTTTCGTTCTGTTCGGTGGAAAGCTCTGCGGTGCGCAGCGGATTTTCCCGAAAGAACTCCGGCACCTGCTGGAAGCCCACACTGTCGCAGTAGTGGGCGGTGTCCTGCCCATTCTGGTGCAGCACCACCACATCCGAAACAGACAGCGAGTGTCCCTTGAAATCTGCCGGATAGTCCACATTGAATGTGCGGTAGATGTCCTCCAACGTAGTGCCAGCAGTCAGCGGCGCGGCGTATACTTCCGTATAGTTGGCCTTGTCCACGGTCAAACCGGCAGCCTGCAGGCGGTCGTAGGGCTCAAAACGGTAATCGCGGGTGGAATCCTCATTGCGCAGCTGGTAGATGGAAAAGCTGTCCTGCTGCGGTGCTTCAAAGCCTGCCGCTGCGTATTCCTCTACTGTCATTCCAGCAGCGGCCGCTTCCTGTGCGATTTCGGCCTGCACCTGTGCCTTATAGTCCTGCAAGCTCTGGTCAAAGTCAGCCAGCTTGGGCGGTTCCGGCAAGTTATACTGGCCTTGGTTAAGCAGCGGGCGGCAGTCTTGCACATAGGCCACAATAGTGTTGTAATAGGCAGCCTGTTCCGGCGAAATGTTCTGCCCCTCCTGCAAAGCGGTGGCGGCGGTCTGCTCCATAGCGGAAAGATTGCAATGTTGTTTGAGGTACGGGATAAACTCGGTCAGCACCATTTCCCGCTCTGCCTTGTCTTGTTCCCACGCTTCCGGGCCCTTGTTGTGCAGAACAAAATTTTTCCAGTTCTCGTCTTTGGCGTAGTATTCGTGGTAGCTCTGGATGTGCTGAATCAGAGAGCCGTCCCCGTCACCAAAATCCTGCCGCCCCTCGTAGTTATCGGGCTGGCCGTTCAGGGTAAAATCAATACGGAATGCGGTCTTGTCGTACCAGCCGCCCGTGTAGCCGTCCTTTTCCCGGTCCGCGTGCTGGGCGGTGTCCAGTTCTTCAAAAACACGATTCGCCACGGACAGCGGCATGATTTCGCCGTCCTGCAGCTTGTCGCTTTCGCTCCACAAAATCGTGACCGTGGGCTCTGCGGTGGGGTCTGGAATTTTAACGGGTGCAGGAATTTCATTGGCCTTTTCCGCCGCCTCTTGGAACGCCGCCAGCTTATCGCCCAACAGAACTTCCGCCACCGCGGCTGTCTGCCCCAGCAGATTAAGTGCTTCCTGCCCGGCATCCGGCAGGGTCAGACCGGGCGCGTCCAGCTGCCCACCGTCCAGAGCCGTGTGGTCCGGGCCATACAGAGTGTAGTCATAGCCAGAATCGCAGGTCTGGATGAACAGCGTATTGTCATTATCCAGTGCAAATGCGGCCTTCTGTGCAGCGGAAAGGTCTGCTTCCCGCTGCTGGCGAAGTTCTGCCAGATGTTCGTCCAGCGCGGAGATCAGCTCATGGGCCGCGCTGCGGATAATTTCCAGAGAGGCTTTCAGTTCGGCCAGTTCCCGGCCCGAACTCCACCCGGCCACATAGCCAAAGGAATACTCGGACGTGTCCAGCCCATAGTGCTGGCAGACGGCATAAGCCACGCTTTCCGCCTGCACCTCGCGGGTGCGGCTGTCCGGGCGGTTGGTCTGTTCCGGGTCGTTGGGGTCGATGGCGTGGAGCTTGGCATGAGCAATCTCGTGGATAGCCGTCTTGATGGTTTGCAGCTGGCTCATGCCCTCTTGGATGGCAATGCGGTTGTCGAGCAGATGAAAATAGCCGTGCGCCTCGCCCTCGATGTCCTCAAACCCGATGGGCACCGGGGAAGCCTGCTCCAACGCCTTGAAAAAATCTTGATAGTCCTGCACGCTGCCGGAAAGTTCATTCACCGCAATGGATGGCAGCGGTTCGCCCTCGGTCTGGCTGACATCGAACACAGAAACCACTTTGAAGGCCGGAATCTGCACCGTCTTTTCCTCGGTCAGTGGCTTACCGTCTTTGTCCAAAACGGGCTTGCCCTGTTCGTCCAGCTTTTCCGTTTTCTGCTTAACCTTGTAGGGCGCGGGAGCAAGAATCTTGATGCCCTTTTCGCCCTTTTTCACGGTGCGGTGGAACGTGTTTTTCCACTTGTTGAAGCCCGCCACCAGCTGTCCGCCCTGCATGGCGATCAGCAAGGTGTTGTTGAAGCTATAATTGTGGAATTTTGCCATCGTGGTGAGATAGGCTTTGTAGCGGTCGCTGTCGAACAACTGCTGAATCCCTGTTTCCAGTCGGTCCGTAATTTCTTTCATCCGCTCTGCGCTGTCCTTACCATTCAGGATAATGGGAATAACTTTCTGCGGTTCCGTTTCAGGCTGAACAGGCGGCGGGATGTTGGCCGCATCCCGCAGGATTTCCGGTGCAGGAAAGGACAGCACCCGGTATTCCTCCGGCACAGACTGGCCCTCGTGGACTTTCTGCCACTCGTCCCCGCTTTTGACAAGATAGCCGTACTCGGTAAACACGCCCTGCTCCTGCTGGGCCACATACCGGCCAAACTGTGCCGTGTCGATGCCGCCTTTCCATTCCTCCGGCATATCCACCATGCCGGAACGGTTCAGATAGTAGTCGCCCAGCTGGGCAGGGCCGCGCACATCCGGCAGATGCACATAATAGTCCACGTTTTCGGGAAAGTCGGTGATTCTCCCGATGCTGGAAAGCTCACTCTGCGGGACTTGCAGGGCGGCGTTCAGCTCTGCGCGTTCCCCGGTAGAGAGTGTTTCCAGTCGTGATGCCAGAAAGTTCAGTTTGTCCACATTGGATGCCAGTACCATGTTGTAGGGAATCGCAAAACGCTTTTCTTCCTCGGCAAAGTAGCCGGAAATGAAAAGGCCCTGCGGATTATCGGACGAAATGCCGATTTGCCGCAGGGCCGCTTGTACCCGTTCGGTTGTGGTAGGCAGGTCCAGCCAGACGCCATCTCCGCCTTGCTGCTGTCGATTTTGCAGCTGGATGGAAAATAATTCGCTCATTTGGTCACACTCCTTTTTTTGCTATCCTACGGATAGAGAGAGCCGGTTATGGCAAAATGAATGCTTCACCTTACCATAACCGGCCCTCGTATTTTTGCCTTACTCTTTGCGCTCTACCCGGTAATTGACGTACTTGCCTCCCGTATCTGCCAGAAGCACCGTTGCATCATAAGTTTTGCCTGTTTTCTCGGAGTAGAGGCCCTTTACCTTTGCCTTACCGTTTTTGAGCAGAGCGGCGGCGATCTTCGGGGTGAACGCCTTTTTTCGCTGCTCAAAGAAGCGGTCATTCTTCCACATTACGAACTGACAGCTACGATTTCCGCAGTAGAAGTTTTTCTTGCCCTCGTAGACGTTTTCACCACACCGGGGACACTTGCCGATGATAACCCGTTCCGACTGGAACAGGTTTTGTTTGTCCGCGCTGATGCAGGAATAGGTTTTGACCAGCTGGCGTACCTGCGTTTCAATTTCGGCCATGAACTCGTCCGCGTCTGCATTGCCCTTGGCAATCTCGGTCAGGCGGTTTTCCCATTCGGCGGTCAAGACGGGAGAGGTCAGGCTTTCCGGCAGAACCACCGCCAGATTGATGCCGTCCTTGGTGGGGACAAGCTGTTTGCCCTTGCGCTGCACAAAGCCCATTTGCACCAGTTTTTCCAGAATCGCGGCGCGGGTGGCGGGTGTGCCCAGCCCCTTGCGTTCTGCGTTTTCCGGCATATCTTCGGCCCCGGCCCGCTCCATTGCTGACAGGAGCGTATCTTCGGTGTAGGCTTTCGGCGGGGACGTGAAATGTTCCGAAATGTCAGTTGTCACGGAAAAGTTCTGTCCCTCGGCCAGTTTCGGCAGGGTGTTCAGCACTTCTTCCTCGGTATCTGCTTTCAGGGTGGAGCGGAACCTCTGGTCGATCTCTTTCCAACCGGGGACAAGCACCGTCTTTCCCTTGGCGGTGAACTCGTTCCCGGCGCAGGAGAACACAGCAGTCACAGTTTCGTACTCATGGGGCGCGGCTATCGCGCAGAGCAGTTTGGAGCAGACAAGGTTCATCAGCTTGCATTCACTCTCGGCAAGACCAGTGAAACCCTGCTTTACAAATTCGGACGTGGGGATGATGGCGTGGTGGTCCGATACCTTTTTGCTGTTCAGCACCCGGCCTACTTCCGTAGTCAGCGCAAGTCCTTGGGCAATGGGCAGCAGCCCCAGCAGGTCAGACACAAGATGTTGTGCTGTCTGGCCCATATCCTCGGTCAGATATTGGCTGTCCGTGCGGGGATAGGTCAGCAGTTTCTTTTCGTAAAGTTGCTGGGCATAATCAAGGGTCTGCTTGGCGGTGAAACCGAACAGACGGTTTGCTTCCCGCTGCAAGGTGGTCAGGTCATAGAGCTTGGGCGGCTGTTCTGTCTTTTTCTCCCGCTTGACAGAAGTACAGACGGCAACTGCACTCGTGCATTTTTCTTTGAGAGAATTTGCGGTTTCTGCATCCGAAATGCGCTCACTGTCCGCTTTCAAGCTGCCGGACTGGATGCTGACCGTGTAATACTTTTCTTTCTGGAAGCGCAGGATTTTTGCGTCCCGGTCCACCAACATTTTCAGTGTCGGGGTCTGCACCCGGCCTACCGTCAGGGTTTTGTGATACAGCACCGAAAACAGCCGCGTTGCATTGATACCCACCAGCCAATCCGCCTTTGCACGGCAGAGGGCCGATTGATACAGAGCATCATAATCCGAATCCGGGCGCAGATTTGCAAAGCCCTCCCGGATAGCAGCATCCTCCATGCTGGAAATCCAGAGCCGCTTTACAGGTTTTGTGCAGCCGGCCATTTGGTAGACAAAACGGAAAATCAGTTCTCCCTCCCGGCCAGCGTCGGTCGCGGCGGTCACACTATCCACATCGGGGCGGTTGAGCAGGGCACGCAGAACTTCAAACTGCTGTTTCTTTTCGTCCGGCACGATGAACTGCCACGACTGGGGCAGAATGGGTAAATCCTCATACCGCCACTTGCAGTATTTTTCATCGTACTGGCCAGCCTCGGCAAAGGACACCAGATGCCCGATGCACCAGCTGACCAGATACCCGCCGCCCTGCCAATAGCCGTTTTGCTTTTCAGTGGCCCCGATCACGGCGGCAATGCTGCGGGCAACACTGGGCTTTTCGGCGATCACCAGCTGAAAGCTCATGTTTCGTCCTCCTGTCCGTCCTCCGAATGAATCTCGATTTCAGCCGGTTCCTCGTCTGCATCTTCGTCCTCGCCAAAATCGTATTCGTCCAAATCATCGTGGCCGGTGGTATCGGTCTTGGGCTTGCGGAACTTGAAATAATAGAGTGCCGCGCCGCCGCCAGCCAGAGCCAGCACCAGCAGGATTATCAGACTGCCCATGTTGGACTTGGGCTTTTCCTCCGGCGTTTCGGTGTCGGTTTTCACCGCTTCCGGGGCCGTGCAGTTGCGCAGGCTCTTTTCACACAAGGGGCAGTTTTCGTTGACGTTTCCGGCCTCACATTTCACCGTGCAGGTGCAGACTTCGGTTTCCTGCGGTTCTTCATCCAGCAGAGCCAGCAAGTCGGCATCATCCACTTGGTTCAGGAAGTGGACAGTGGTTTCTTTGTCCTCGTTGGCGCGGTCAATTAGAATGTAAAAATAATTCCCGGCCTTGGTGGTCACTGTGATAAGCTGTTTGTCCCCGTAGAAATCATCCACCAGTGTTGCGTTGCCTTTGGGCGTGATGGGCACACCCTCCGGCTCCATGCCGCCCGTAGTGGGTTCTTCTTCGATAATCTCCGGCAGAGGTTCCGGGGCAGGGTCAGTACCGCTTGCGAAAGCGGGCATGGAAAAGGAGCAGAGGCAGAGCAGGATAGCCAGCAGCCCAGCTGCAAAACGGCGGTTCCAATCAGGTTTCATTGGCGGCATCCTCCTGTTTGTGGTACGGGGTGACGGTGGGTGCAGCGTTCAGCGCACCGCTGCGCAGGAAAGCCGCGAACTCGTCCGGCTTCATGTTCATGCTGCGCACCAACTGAATGATCTGCAAGTTTTCCTGTTCAGTCTTTGCAGCTTCCAGTTCTTTCAACTGCTGCTGGTATTCGCTGATTTTTTCTTTGAGCCGTTCGATGTCGCGCTCAATGCGGGAAAGTCTTTTTGCCATGGAGCCACAAAATCTTTGGTGGACAGGCCGGAGGGTGCCAGCCAGTCCCATTCAAAGCGAAACGGTTCGCCGTCCGGGTGGAAGATGCCGTGCAGCACCTCCAAACGCTCCTGCCCGTCCATGACGTGCGCCACGCAGCCCATGGTCTTGAAATAGCCCAGCAGGTCAAGACCAATGCGGGTCAGCCGCGCCCGTGCGGTTTTTAGATTGTCTGCCTCGATGGTGAAGGTCAGGTACTTGGTTTTGACAATGCCGTTGTTTCCGCTGGCAAGCTGCTTTTGCAGGATGGCGGTGTACTCGGCGCGGATGTCGTCAAAATCATCCCCCTGCGGTGCGATCTCAAAACTTTTTGCGTACTGCACCGGGTCAACCTTGCGATTGAGAAACGAAAGCTGCACATGGATGGAGGCATCCACATAGTTGTACAGGTCGCACAGGTGTTCAAAGATGGCGGTCCGGGTCTCCGGCTGGGCCAGCTGATAGCTGATGTCCTCAAAGGCAATGCACTTGGAGAATGTGCGTCGGTCAATGCGGCACACACCGTCCGGGTAGATGGCCTCATACGGGATGGTGGCCTGTGCCGTGCGGGGCTTGCCGTCACCCTTGTACTTGCGGAGAACGGCATCAATTTCTTTTTTCTGGGCGCGGGTGAGCTTTTTGGGCTTTTCGGTTTCGCGGGGTATCGTTTTTCTGGACAATGGCCTTTACCTCCTGTTCCATTTGGTATTGCCGCACAAGGGCGGCGTAAGCATTGTTGGTCTGATAGGGCCTTTCCTTGGGACGGATAAAGCAGCACTGAATCATTTGCTGAATCACCACTTCAAGGGGCTGGCCGTGCCGCTCGAACAGAGCGAACAGCAGCCCCGGCAGCATGGCAAAAATCATCAGCAGGGCCGCCGCGCTGTTGGAAAGATAGTTCCGGGCCAAAAAATAAAGCGGTCCGCCCGTTAAAAGCGCACCGCCGAAGCAGACCAGCTGCCGCTTGGTCAGCCCGAATAAGACTTTGGATTTTACATGGGTCAAATCTTTGGGAACGGTCACATACGCCATTCAAACGCTCCTTTCTCAATGGGCACCGAATACGGACTTGCTGATGCTGCCGGTCTTGAATAGACAGAAACAGAGCAGCACGGTGTAGCCCATGCAGCCCCAGATGGCCCCGGCAATGTCCGCTGCACCTGAAATGTTGCGTATCAGCACCGCATAGATGCCCACGACAATCATAATCAGGAACGCTTGGAAGCCTAACGCCAAAAGCGATTTCAAATAGTTCTGCCCGGTGCTGCGCCACTCGCTGCTGCCCATGGTGGCAAGCGGGATAGGCCCCAGTGCGGTCACAACGTAAATCTCGATCATGCGGCCGTAGGTCACAAGGAAGATGCAGATGGAAAGGATGTTCATGGTTAGGCCCACCACAAGGGTCTGGAACCACAGACTAAGCAGACTGCCAATGGTCATGCTTTCCAGCTGAAATTCCAGTCCGGGTATCAGGCGGTCAAAGTGGATGGACGTTTCGCCGATGATCACGCCGGAACTTTGGTTGACAACGCTCTGGGTGGCATCGAACACGCCCATGACGATGTTCCATGTGTTGCTGACAATGAGGATGGCAAAGGCAGACTTGAAAATCCAGCGGAAGAACATGGAGGTGTCAAAGTCGTGCATATTGTTCTTTTCGGTAATCATCTGGATAAGTTCATGGCACATCACAAGGGCAAGGATAGCCGCTGCAATGGGCAGCACCACCGTTTCGGACAGACTGCGAAGCATATTGAAAATGCCGCTGTTCCACGCCTGCGGAGTGGAGCCAACGTCCGAAGCGATTTCGCCCACCTTGGCGTTCACGTTATCGAACAGGCCGGAGAGGTTGCCCGTGATGCCATCGATCAAAATGCCTTTTATCCATTTCTCGATGATCTCACTAATCAAGCAAAGATACCTCCTTTCCCGCGCCCTCCCATGTGAGAGGGAGAGCGCGGAGTAGGATTTTAAGTGTTAGTTGTTCGGAAAATTGTGGGCAGCGATGCAGGACTTAGCCCAGCAGCCCGGACAGCAGCGGGACAAGGGTCACGCCGATCAGGGCAACGCCGCCGCCCGCGACCAGCTGCTTCACGCCCTGGCTCTTTGCTTATGTGCGATAAAGAAGTAATAGAAGTGTAAAAAATTTTGCCGTTCCTATCCGATACTTGCCTTTGGTATCGGATAGGGCGGGCGGTCATTCGGGCAAGTCCACCTTGCCAACGAAAGAATAGTAAATCTCAATGTCCTGTCTGCGTGTGCCGTTTTCATCGTAGCTGCACTCATGCACAACGATTTTCTCTACAAACTCACGCAAGAGGGTGTGGGTCAGTTCCTCAAAGTTCATGTGCTTGCGGACAATGTTCATAAACTTTTCTGCGTTTACGGTGGCTTCCTGCGCTTTAGAAAGCTCCGCCTGTATTCTGGCAACACGCTCTTTCAATTCCTGCTGTTCGGCTTCGTAGTCTGCCGAAAGCTCTGTGAAACGCTCGTCAGAAATGCGATCGCTTACGCTGTCCTCATACAACCGCTTGAAAATGGCGGAAAGCTCGCTGATACGCTTTTCAGCGGCTTCCAACTCCTTTTTCTTGGAGGCGTTCCGGCGTTTGCCGCCGTCCTCGTTCTGCTCGATCAGCAGCTTCATAAACCGGGCTTCATGCTTTGCCGCATAGCTCGTCACTTTTCGCAGATTGGAGAGAACGCCCGCAGTCAAAAGGTCGGTGCGGATAAAATGCGCGGTGCAGTCACGGGTACGCTTCTTGTAGTTCCCGCAGATATAGCAATCCTGTTTCCGCTTATCGGTCTGGTAGCGCTGCTGATACATGACGCTGCCGCAGTCCGCGCAAAAGAGCATACCAGAGAATAAGCCCACTTCATCATAGCGGTTTGGACGCTTGCGCTGTTTGCGTAATTCCTGCACACGCTCCCATGTCTGGGTGTCGATGATAGGCTCATGGTGGTTCTCGAAAATTGCCTGTTTCTCAATGGGATTTTCTACGCTGTGCTTGGTCTTGTAGGACGGTTTCTCCGTCTTGAAGTTCACCAGACAGCCCATGTACTCCCGGTTTTCAAGGATATGCACCACGGTATTTGTCGCCCATTTGCATTCATAGCCGGGGTGATAGCGGCGGGTGCTGCCCGTCCTGCGGTATTCCAGCGTTCCCGGCGTTGGGATTTCCTGTTCGGTCAGCATACGGGCTATCTTGGTCGGGCCGTTCCCGGCAAGGCACAGACGGTATATCTGCTTGACTACGGGCGCGGCTTCCTCGTCAATGATGAAGTTTTCGTCCTCGTCCATGAGGTAGCCGTACACGGGTTTGCTCGTAACAGGCTTGCCGCTCATGCCTTTTGACCGTTTTACAGCTTTGATTTTCTTGCTCGTATCTCTCACCAGCCATTCGTTGAAAATGTTCCGCAGAGGGGCAAAATCATTATCGCCCTGTGCGCTGTCCACTCCATCGTTGATGGCGATAAAGCGGACGCCTTTTTGTGGGAAAATCATCTCGGTATACATTCCCACCTGCAAGTAGTTTCGCCCTAACCGTGACATATCCTTTACGATAACGGTAGCCACTTTCCCGGCTTCAATGTCCGCAAGCATGGATTGAAAGCCCGGTCTTTGGAAGTTCGCACCAGAATAGCCATCGTCCGTGTACCAGCGTAGATTGGAAAAACCGTTCTGCTTTGCGTAGGTTTCAAGAATACGCTTCTGGTTGGAAATGGAATTGCTTTCGCCTTGCAGCTCGTCCTCATGGGATAGTCTTGGATAAAGGGCAGTGATTTTCTGGGTGGTCTGTCTTAACATAAAATCCTCCGTTTCCGACAGCCAGCCCCACTATTCCGTATTTCGATTATACCACATGGGGCGGCTGTCTGTATAGCGGCTTCTGCTTCTTTACCGCCCGGTAAAATGACGATTTTTTCTGTGCGGCTTGTAGCGTTAAGTCGAAAGCTGGGCTTTGTGTCCTGCGGCGGCTTCCGCCTCCAGCACTTTCATCATCTTATCGGCTGCGGTGTCGGTGGTATCTTTTTTGAAAAAGCCGGAAACGACAAGGACGGTGTTGCCCATGCGGATCTCTGTCACGCAGTCCGGGCGGCGTTCCGGGGTGGTGTTCTGCTTGTTCTCTGCCATAGGCAACTCCTTTCATCTCATCAATTCTTTCAGCCTGTTCAGCTTGGCTTGCGCCGTTTCACGGCGGAAGTTCTCGCCTGTAAAGAGGATAGGGGCGCACATTTCCAAAAGGCGGTCATAAATCCGGGCATGAGCGGTGTCCAGCGGATTTTGCAGGCTGTCCAATGTCAGATTGGTGGTAACGATTAGGGGCTTGCGGCTGCGGTAGCGGCTGTCAATCACATTGTAGACCTGTTCTAAACCGTACTCTGTACCGCGCTCCATTCCAAAATCATCAATGATAAGCAGAGGGAAACGGCAAAGACGCTCGATATACTCGTTGCGCCCCTCAAAGCTGGCGGTCAGGTCATTCAAAATCGCAGAAAAATTCGTCATGCGAACAGCGACTTCCTGCTCCATGAGGGCATTAGCGATACACCCGGCAAAATAACTTTTTCCTGTACCGACCTTGCCCCATAGCAGATAGCCGATATTTTCCTCGCGCATGGTTTCCCAATGCTCCACATAGAAGTGTGCAATCTCCATTTGCGGGCATTTCCCGTTGTCATTAGCGAAAGTCCATTCCTGCATGGTGGGATTGGTAAATCCCCGGCGTTTCAAGTCCTCTACGGTATCAAGGTGCTTTCTGCGCTGTTCGGCGGCTTCACGCTCCAAACGCTGGGCTTTCTGGCAGTCACATTCTGCCGGGTGGCGGTCACGCCCAAACAGGGCGGCTTGCTTTTCCGGGAAGTAGGCTTCTTTCGGGGTGTGGCACTTGCCGCAGTAAAGCAGCCCGTCCTCGCCCGTGTAGTCCTCCGGCTGCGGGGTAACAGCCGCCATATTCAAAACTCGTTCCGTAAACAGATTACTCATAAGCTCTCGCCCTCCTTGCAGGTGTATTCGGGTATGCCCTGTTTCGTGGCAGCCTTTGCGGTATCGTCTGCCGCCCATCTGCGGATAGTGGCGGCGTAGTTTTTATATTTCTTGCCCGTGGACGCAATATAGCCGGAAAGCCGCTCAATGTAGTACGCCCATTTTTCGGGCAGTTCCGCTTGCAGTTCGGAAAGCTCCGTATCGGTCAGAAATACATTCTCATATCTGCCATAGCTGCGGGCGGGGGCTTGTCCCTTTAACTCTCCCTCTTTTTCTAACTCTATATCTATCTCTTTCTTTATCTCTATCTCTGGTGGACGAATGTCGGACAAATGTCCGCCATTTGTCCGCGGCGGCAAAAGTGCCTTGTTTTCAAGCCTTGCGGCTCGTTTCCGTTCCGCTTCGGTAGAGGATTGACCGATCATCAGCTCAATGTCGGTCATATAGAGCAGCCCGCAGTCAAGCTGCTCCACAAGCCCTAACTGCTGGAAGATGGCTAATGCCCGTTCCACCGTCCCGATTTGGTGACGGGTCAGCGTGGCTATCATCTGGGCGGTATAGGGAATATGCTCGTCAAGCTGCAATCTGCCGCCGTTTTTCAGCGATTTTAAGTACAGCTTCAAGAGGATATTGGAATACAAAATCCCGTCCTTCATGTCCTCCAACAGCACAATGGAATCGCTGTCGAAGAAGTTTTCTTTCAGTTTGAGGTAGTAATATTTGCGGTTATCTGCCATTGGCGGTGTCCTCCCTGTGTTTCCATCTCTTAGAGAAATACCGGGGGCAGAGGACGATAATCGCCCGGAAGCTCTGCTTGCAGCCGTGTGTGCAGCCCCGGCAAAGGTCATTGTAGGTGATACGGTTTCGGTGATTGAGGAAAAAGCTCCATTCCAACCGCCGCTTTTTGCTCATGCGCGGCATTTCTCGCTCCTTTCTGCCGTTTCCGCTGGTATAAGCGGATAGGTCGGTAAAAATGTAGTTTCTCGGTATCATTTTCGGGGATTTCCTGCGCTGTATGCCCCGTTTCAAAGGTGGGTAGTATTGCGGATAGGGTGCAGGGAATATCCTCGTTTTGGTGTTGTTTGGGGGCGGTTTTTAACGCTCCTGTTCGTGCTTTTTCTGCCTGTCTTTCTCACCTTGCAGGATTTGGGAAAGGTTGCTTTTCACGGTATGCAGCTCCTTGACACGGGCTTTTTTCTCCCGGTATTCGTTGTAATGGGCGTTCTTTTCGGCGGTAAGCTGCTCGATTTCCGCTTGCAGGGCTTTATGGCTTGGCAACTTGGAAACGCCATGCGCCCGAAAATAACGGGTGGCTGCGTCCGCTATGATAAAATCGCTTTCGTGCCGTTCCCGGTAGGCGCTGCGGGCTTTTTCCGTTTTCTGCGCTTTCAGACCGTCACGGGCAGGCTTGGTCTTGGCATAGGCAAGCACCTGTGTCTGAAGCTCCTTTTTCTCCCGGATAGCAGCGTCCAGGGCTTTCAGCTTGGCGGTGCTGTCCTGTAAATCCGCATTGGCGGATACAAGGGCTGCGTCCAGCTCCTCCGGCGAATAGCCGTACTGCCCATAGGCGGCAACGGTAGCCGCCATTTGTTTCAGATTGTGGACTGCCGCCCAGCGGTCATAGCCCGCGCCCTTTCCCTCCGCTCGCTTCGCTGCCCGGTCAACCATGCGCTGAATACCGTCCTTTTCCGGGGTGGTTTGGACAGCTTTTTTGCCCTGCAAACGCTCCCTTATGTTGCGGGGGTATTCGGGTACGGTTGCGGTCTGCTCGGCGGCTCTGTGGGCGTTCTGTTCCAAAAGGGCAAGAACGGCAGCGCGGTCAAAATCATCTCCCAGCTTGCGGGCGGTAATGGGCTTTGTCCTGTCCGGCGTGAGGTAGGATAGCCGCCCTCGGCTCTCCTTGACAGTCACGCCCTGTTGCAAGAGAACGGCGGTGAACTCGCCATAGCTTGCGGCAGAGGACAGCGCGGTGCGTATGGCCTGCCGCAATTTTTCCTTGTCTGTTTCAAACTTCGTGGGCTTGGCTGGCTGCTCCTCGGCTGGCAAGGCGGCAGCTTCCTTGTCCAGCTTTGCCTGCCCTTTCCGCTGCGCCCAATACTCACGCTCGGTAATGCGGTTTTTGCTGCCATGCAAAAGGTCGATTTGATAGAGATTTTCCCGGTGGCACAGCTCCATGACTTCGGCTTTGAAGTATTCCATCGTCGCGTCTGTGCAGCGGTGTTTGCACCCGGCGCGGGTGTCTGCCGGTCTGTCCATGTAAGGCAGGAACGGAACTTCCTCTATCCGCAGAGAATTGATAACGATATGCACATGGATATTGCCGCTGTGGTTGTGTCCGTCCGGGTGGGTGCAGACAATGGCTTGGTGTCCGGGAAACTGCTTCCGGCAAAATTCCTCGCCCAACGCCTGCGCCCGATCTACGGTCAAACCGTTGTCCACCGCGTCCCGTGGGTCAAAGCTGATAATGTAGTGGTGGCTTTTTACATCTTCCCGCTTCTGGTTCTTCCCATAGCGGAGATTGGAGCGCATACAGGCAACGGCAAAATCCTCGTCGCCGCAGTTCAGCGTGGCTATTCGATAGTCCTCCCTGAGCATGAGCCGCCCGTTTTCATCAAGGGTGGGCTTCATGGTAAACTCGTCATGTTCAAAGGTGAGGTACTGCTCGGCTGCGCCATAGTCCGCATTTTTAGAGCTGATATGTTTGAATGTTGCCAACAGCGTCACCTACCTTTCGCAGGACTTCAAACTTCAAGGTAGCAAGGTCAGAAATGGCGGCGCGGACTTCAACGGACAGGGCGTTGTATGGTGTGCCGTACTCGTTGAGGGCGCGGGCAATCTGATTGAGGTTGCCACCGATTTTTCCGTATTCGGCGGTCAGCCTGCCAACGGCGGACAACAGTTCATCATTGACCGGGGAAACGGTAACGATGGGGCGAATGGTCGCCCGTGTAATGGCTTGCCGGATAAATTCGGCTTGGCTCATGTCATAGTGTTTCAGCCGCTCGGTAAAGTCGGCGTATTCTTCCTCGGTCATGCGGGTTTTGACCACATGGCAGCGGTGGGGCGTGTTGTATTTTTTCTTCAAGCGTTGACCTCCTTTCTCGCCCGACAGGGCGCATGAGCAGGGTTTGGGGAAGGCACTCCCCAACAAGATTTACCAAAGGGGGCAAAACCGCAGATATGCGGATTTTGGCACCGTGGTAGAATCTTGCTCTAAAAAACTACCGCTTTCCTTGGCGGCTCTGGTTTGCGGATATACTGGCTTGCTCCACCAATATAGCGATTGCGGCGGCGTGTTCTGCCCGCTATTCACCACTACAACGGTGAAAAGGGGGCGTTTTTGCAAACGCAGCGGAATTTTTTTTGTTTTCCCTGTCTGCTCCCTACAACAATCCGGCGGTGTGGTTTGCCAAAGATTTTTGAAAATGGGCGCAAAAAAAGCAGTAAACCTTTTCAAGATTTACTGCTTATCTGCCGCTGTGATGGGCGGCGGTATTAAATTGTCAGCCGTTTTTCAAATGGAATTTATCTGCAATCGCTTTCTTTCTGCTTTCCAATTCCTTTTCTGTAATCTTCCATAATCCTAACGCAATGATCTGCTATCTTTTGCATTCCGAGTTCTTCAAAAAAGGCAATTTGTATTTTCATCATTTCTTCACAAACAGTCAACTTCTGCTCATCCATATTGCTAATAGCAAGCCATGGGAACGCTTTATATTTCTTAGTGTCCCCAATGAGAAAATTGTACCCTATCAACTCATTTTCACGGAAAACGAAATAGAATTGTGGGCCTGAACCTGGAACTGACTTTTCCATAATTTGCTGCATTGTTTTCACGCCGCCGTATGCCGGAAAAAAACCTATTCGCTCAAGAGCATTTAATATGTCAATCCTTTTATCTGTGGGTATGTCTCTATAATTGATAATCTGTTCCATTTGATCTACCCTCATTGAAGTTTAATTTGTCAGGCTCTAATTATACAACTTTTCTGTTTAGCGGTCAAAGCGGAACTTCAACAGGCTTTCTATCAGTTGCCTGACGATATGCTCCTGCATATCCGTGTTAATCTGTCCGTCCATTTTCGCACAAGAGCGGATATATCCGGCATAATGAGATAGAACGGCGGCAACAGCTTCCGGGTCGCCCTCGCTTGCCTTAACGATTGTTTCATAGGGAAGTAGCTGGTTCATAGGACAAGCCCTCCAACTCTGCCCGTAGCTGCCGTAAAATCATCTGAATACGCCGCCCGGTTGTGTTGCCAGCCCGTCCATATCTCCGTCCAATCTCCCTATGCGTCAATCGTTGGAAGTAGTACAGGAAAATGATTTCCTGTTCCATCTGTGATAGTGCGGACAGCGC
Source organism: Faecalibacterium sp. AF27-11BH (assembly GCF_003603005.1). Lineage (NCBI taxonomy): Bacteria > Bacillati > Bacillota > Clostridia > Eubacteriales > Oscillospiraceae > Faecalibacterium > Faecalibacterium sp. AF27-11BH. Next base: position 2,980 of record NZ_QVGS01000013.1, on the reverse strand, counting down.
TGCGGCAAGCTCTGGACTTTCCAAAAGCACCATCTGACCACAGACGAAAAGCGGATAGCTGTTCATGGCAGCTTGCTCCGCAAAGTATTTATCTGTGGTGCTGAATGGATAGTGTTTTTCTTCTATCAGATATTCAAGCGAGATTTCCCGCTTGCGGCGGCTGCGTATGCTCCGGGCTGCGTCTATGGCAGCGTGGCGAATAACGGTCTTGCAAAAGGCATCGTGTGTATGCCGGATATGTTCTTGATACTTTTCGTGTTCGGTCATGGAAAATCCCCCTTTCTGAATAATGGCAGAGGGCGGCAGCATTTTATGCTGTCGCCCTCTTGATTACCGAACAGCAAAGACGGGCGGGGCTGTCAACGGCGGCACATTTGCGCCGTTCATCTTGACCGTTGACTGGCTCGGCTGGGTTTGCTATCTGCTCACGGCAATTCACTCTCATTGATAGGAATTGCTTCAAGTTCCGTATTCAAATTGTTCCAATAAGAGCCAATATCCGCACTTGTGAAATACTTAAAACCGCCTGCTTCTGACTTCAATTCGCCGTTTTTAACTCCATAGCAGGCGTAAATCAAATCGTAGCTTGTTCCATCTGAGAGGTTAAATCTAAAACTGGTCACATCTGCTCCGGCAGTTTCCTCAGTTGTTTTGTCTTTTAGGGATAAGCCCTTGAACTTATCATACAGGGTCTTTATATCATTTTCAGCAACAACTACTTTCTTTTCTGCTGATGCAGGCACTCCGTCATAGTGGTACATTTCAACGCTTTCGACATCTTCAACCTCAAATGGGAAGTCGATTTTGACAGGCTCATAAGCAATGTTTATAGGTAACAGAAAGAGAGCCGTAAAAATTGCAATGGTACAAAGAGCGATGGAAACGAGAACAGCAATCGTTATCTTTTTCCTGCCCCTCTGCTTTTCTTTTGCCTCATGGCGCATAATAACGCTTTCGCTTTCTTCGTGAAGAACATCTTCGCTCGTGTGAGAAAGCAATTTCTGACAAATTGCGTTACAGTCAGCACAGGCGTTCAAATGCTCTTTTACCATCTCTGCGCTTGCTTCGCTGCAAGCACCGTCAACATACAGCGGAAGAATATCTCGAACAATATCGCATTGTTTACTCATGTTTTTCATCCATCCTTTCTTGAATTTTTAGCTTTGCACGATGATAAGTAACTCTCGCCCATGATTCTGTTTTTCCAAAAATTGCAGCGATTTGTGAAAAAGATAGTTCCCCGAATACGCGAAGCTGAAAGACTTCTTTGTATGGTTCTTCCAAACGGTGAAGAACGAGGTGTATGCGGAACGCCATGTCAGAATCTGCAACTGAGTTCTCAACATTTTCATTTGATGGCAAGTCATTGATTTCACTCACATCAGCTACTCGCTGACGGCTTCGCATTTCATCATGGTAAAGATTTTTTGCTATGGAGCAGAGCCATGTCAATTCATCTGATTTACCTTTGAATTGTGATGTTGTAGAAACAGCCTTATAGAATGTGTTCTGCGTGATTTCTTCTGCTATCTCACGATTTTTGGCAAGAGAAATAGTATACGAGTATACCTGTAAATAGTAGGCTTTATAGAGCTTTTCATAGTCCATACTTGTCATCACCTCCTTCAGCTTCATAGGTTAGACGGAGAAATCGGAATTTCGTTACAAAGAAGTTTGAAATTTTTATACCTTTACGCTACTCTTGCTTTGTGCGGACTATTGGTAGACGCGCATTAACGGCAAGTAAAGAGATTGCTGTGTCAGCTTGATATGTCCAAATGCTAATTAAGTATAGCATACAGCTATGAATTTTTCTATTGCGTTCCCCTGACTTCGGAATAGTGGCAGGGCTGGCTATCCTTGTTTTGCTTTGTGCTTCTCTACCGTACATGAGCATTGCTGCCGGGGTTATCCTGTCCATAGCCCTCCAACAGGTTGATGCCGCCCCAGACACACAGGGCACCGCCCAGACCAACCACGATGGTCTGCAAAGTATCGACTGCGCTGTTGAAAAATTCCATAAGGTCCTCACTTTCTGCCGCTTGTTCTGCGGCACTCAAAAATTTTTTCAAAAAATACCGCCTTATTCGGCGGCTGAATCTTCATCCGACAGGTCGATTTCGTACAGGTCAAAACTTTCGTCCTGTGCGACTACCTGCTGCCGTTTCCGGCGCAGGGTGGATAAGAACCTGTCCACATCAAAGGTATTTTTCTTGTCCGCGTCCGCAAGGTATTTGTAGTGCGGGTGCTTGGTGATGTCGAACTTCTCCGAGAAGAACGGCCTCACACCCCGCAGCTGCAAAATACATTTGCCGCCGTCCATGATTGCAATTTCGTCCTCTGACATCAACGCCTTTCCTAGTTTTTGATAGTTCAGTCCGTGGGAGGTTTGAGAACCCCGGTTTTCGCTGGTGTTGAAACTGTCGATGGTCTCTTTCCCCAGCGCATCGGAGATCTCTTTGGCATTTTTGCCCCGCCCGCTCAAAAAGAGAACAGAATCGCAATTGTCCGAAATGATTTCGGCCGCATCCTTGTAGATAGCTTTCAGCTGCGACTGGCTCTGCAAGATGATGGATGCCGAGATTTCCCGGCTGCGGATGGTGGCGATCAGCTTGTCGAAGTTGGGAATCTGCCCAATGTTGGCGAACTCGTCCAGAATCAGCCGTACATGGACAGGCAGTCGGCCACCGTATTTATCATCCGCACGGTCACACAGCAGATTGATAAGCTGGCTTTGGAGCATGGCGAGAATGAAGTTGAACGTGGTGTCCGTGTCGCTCATAATCAAAAACAGAATCGTCTTTTCATCCCCGATGGTGTCCAGCTCCATTTCATCGTCCTCCATCAGTTCCCGCACCTCCCGGATGTCAAATGGGGCTAAACGGGCACCGCAGCTTATCAGGATGGAGGAACGGGTCTTGCCGGCCGACAGCAAAAACTTTTTGTACTGCCGGACGGCGAAGTGGTCCGGGTCTTTCTG
>NZ_QVGS01000012.1:0-82453 GCF_003603005.1 Faecalibacterium sp. AF27-11BH | reverse complement strand
TGCCTGCGACGCTCTGAACGCTCGGACTTTGACGGTAAGGGAGTATCAGCCTGTCGGTATGTCATGGCCCGCAAGCAGCCGCGCTTGCATTGCGGCGGGGTGGAGATCGCTACACTTTTCAGAGAAAAGCATCTTGGCGCACCCGCCGTCCGGCTCGATACAGACAGCAACGTATCCGTTTGCCCTATGATGCACCGCCATTATCCTGCGGGCATATTTTTCAAGGTGCTGTTCCGAAACGCGGAAAGGGTCAGACCGTTTCGGCTCTGGTCACGATAGAGGAAATCAGTTTGATTTCCAGATGGCGTTTCATGTACTCGTCTATGCACACATGAGGCTGACCGTGTTTGTCATAGAGAATGCCTGTACAGAGTTTGTTGATGTAACCTCTGTAATGCTGCAAAACCTGTTCAACTGCATCGGTGTCCCCGGCGCAGGCAGAGCGAATCACCGAGAGTGGTAAAAACTCTCTGCTCGTGTGTCCATAGGAGCCCATTTACGCCTAACCTCCCTCCGGCAAGTGCGCCTTTAGCTTTTTTCGCAGCTCATTCAGCGTTTTTGCCCGGTGCCGTTGAACAGCACTCCGGGACATTCCCATGAGGTCGCCAATCTCGCCGTCGCCCAGTTCCAGAACGCAAAACAGAATCAGAATGCTTTGTTCTTGTTTCGGCAGAGCGGCAAACGCATTGGCAACAAGCTCATTGTCGATGTGCAGATCACAGCCGTAGAACGAAAATACAAATTCTTCACTCGGATAGTGGTCTACACTTGTGAGCTGCCCCAGTTCTTCCAACGAAAGGACGCTGAATGACTTTTCACGGTCAAGCAGGCGTTTTTTATTTCGGTGATAGTTCCGGGCCTCATTTCGCAGTACCGCTTTGCAGAACGCATCGAATCGGTACTGTTCGCCATCGTTGCGAGGGATAGCTTCCATCTTCTCACCCCCTTTCCGTGGGGATGTCGGGTGGATTTTTCCCTTTCCGCTAATATGACACCTGAAACACCCGATTCTGCCCGCTTTTTTGAAAATTTCCCTAAAAAATTTTTGAAGCAGGCAGATTTTCAGGCTGCAACAGAAAAGCCCAGCAGCCCGAAAACGGCCGACTGGGCATAATGACAGTATAAAATGCACAGCAGTTACATTGTATAGTGCATAGTAAAAGCCCTGCTGACCCTGTGAGGGAGCAAGGCTTTTTTTTGACAGTTCAAAGCTAGGCGTTCGATAGAATATCAGGCGCATGGCGGCATCCTCCTATGGCCGCCATACGGACGATGAAACGCTCTGATAAGCAAAAAGAACCGGCGGCCTTGAGTTTTTCAAAAGCCGCCGGTTCAAAATGGGCGCGCAGATATGTCTGCTATACGACGGCTTTTTTCTTTTGCCGTCGTCCGGCAGATCATTAGATATATTGCATTTATTTAGTCTTGCGGTTCAATCCTTTCAAAATTAACAATGACAAAATCACACAAACCATCAGAATTACAACGCCGATTAAAACCTGAAACATATTTGCATTATAATAACCAGAGATATTGAAAACGGCTGTCATGGGATATACCGTCTTTAACTGCTGGGACATACTCGCAAATAATCCAGCAAACGAATAAATTTCTGCAAATACCAGAGCCAGCCAATACCCCTTTTTCATCCGCGCTACCAGAGCGACAATAGGCGAAATTGCAAAGAATACGCCTACCCCATCCAGAAAATATATTTTCAGATTTTCTAACACAAGGCCAACGGAAAGTGCTTCTAAATGCAAAACTGCCTCGACAAGAAAGGTAATTGCAAAAAGTAAAAGGTAAATCAGAACGCTGAACACAAAGGCAAGTATCATTTTGGCAAGTGTCAGTTTCACTTCATCTACGGGAATGAGCCGCAGAGATTTTAAGGTATCCTCCTGTTCCTCCCGGCAAATCATATAACTTCCCAATAGGGCAATTACAGCAGGCAGAACATAAAAGGTAGCAAGGGATTGGGCCGCTGTCATAAACCATCCAGCCCCGTCAATATATCGGCGGTCATAGAATGTAAACTGTCCCTGTGCAAAGACGATCAACCCTACCATGACTGTTGCAAACCCAGCAATCCAGAGTATTTTGGAACGGTGGAGTTTCTGGCTCTCCGCCCAAAGCAAATCTTTCATCATTTTTTGCACCTCACTTTCTCCGAACCAATGCCACATTCGCCAATACAGCCGAAGCAGCAGCCCATACACCAATACACAGAAATGCGGCTGGAATATTTAATGGCTGATCGAATACAACACCCGGAATATCATACATAACAATAGCGGTCATACTGGACAGCGGATGTAGGTACATATTCACCATCAAGAGGATAAAGCCGAGGAATGTATAAATCAGCGTCAGGCAAACAGGGAGAATATAGCCCTTTTGCGCTGCGGCAACCGCCAGTACTGGTAACACCGCAAAGGCGGTCAACAGAGAAATTTCCATACACTTCCGCAAAAGATAAAGGACACTTTCACTGTCAAAGGGAATATAACCGGATAGTATGCCGGTCAGAATGGACGCCGTTGCGGTAACTAGCATAAAGCAAATGGAATACACCAGCACCACAGCAAACTTGCTGAAAAAGTATCAGTTCACGCACTTCCCGGATGTCAAACGGGGCTAAACGGGCACCGCAGCTTATCAGGATGGAGGAACGGGTCTTGCCCGCTGACAGCAAAAACTTTTTGTACTGCCGGACGGCGAAGTGGTCCGGGTCTTTCTGTTCCAGCCGTTCAAACATGAGGTCCACTGGGCTTTGAAACTCTGGGTCGTCCTCGCGGGCTTCACTGGCATTTATCATTTCCAGCAGGGTGGTGAAGTTCATTTCCTCTGCCGGGGCCTCATACCAGATGTAGCCGATAAGCGCGGTGTAGAACAGCCGTTCCGACTTCACCCAAAAATCTTCTGCTGATTTCTCACCCTCGCCCTTGGTGTTGGAGATAAGGGTATTCACCAGTTTCAGCACGTCCTTTTCCGAGTGGATGTAAACAAAGGGGTTGTACTTCATGGACTTGGAAAAGTTTATCGTGTTCAGGATTTTCACCCGGTAGCCCGCCCGCTGGAGCATTTGGCCCGTTTCCAGAACCAGAGTCCCTTTGGGCTGCATTTTGTCAAGATAAAAAATCAAGATGCTGCTGTAAATTCAAAAATTACCAGCTTTCGCTTCTTTTTGAATGATTTTCCGCATTTGAGTGTCTAATGTGTTCTTTGAGCTCGGATTGAAAAAAATGTTGACGTTGTAAGTTGTGTTTCTGACTCGCATGGTCAACATTCCATCCGCAGGGCGATGTTCGGTCAATGTGATAGTTTTGCTCATTTGCGCTTCTCCTCTTACAATGTGTGTTCGCTTTCTTTTGGCTGGGTCTGTAATTTTTTCTGTTCAAGTGCTGCCTTGCTATCGTTCAACTTCTTCAGCACCGATTCCTTTTCCGGGGTCTTGCCGCCCGGTGCGGAAAGCTGCTGCTTATTCAGCACCATGTCGATATACTTGCGGATATTTTTCAAGGCAGAGATGTCCGGCTGCAAGGTTTCCAGTTGGGTGCGCAGTTCTGCGCTGCCGGATTGCAGCGCAGAAAATTCGGCATCCAATGCCGAAAAATCCACTGTTGTGCTGCCGTTCAGCTTCATCAGGGTGCGGACAGCTTTATTAAAGGTGTCCAGCTCCTCTTTGTGCTGGGCAGCGTAAGCGTCCTTGGTTAGCTTGAAGTTTTTCTTCATAAAGGTATCATGGATGGGCTTCAGCTTGGCATGGACGGCAGCAGCGTCCCTGATCTGGGCGATTGTCCGCATACGGTTTTCGTTCTGTTTCAACTGCCTGCGGAGAGGGGCGGCAGTCTGGTTCAGGTTAGAAATTGCGGTGTCCAAATCCTCGATGGAGTTCAGGGAATGGGCTTTCAGATAGTCCACCGCCCGTTTGACTTCCTCAAAGTCCCGGACAGTGCATTTCAGTTTTGCCTTGCCAGACCAATCGGTGCGCTGCTCATTGCGGAGATTGAAGTAATCCACCAGCAGGTCGGACAGTGTGGGTTCCTTCGCCTTTTCCAGAGCGTCCAGAAGAAGCTGCTTCTTTTCGGTCAGGTCTGTGATCCAGCGTTGCAGCCCACGAATCGCGCTGCGGATAGACTGCATCAGGCTGTTGGCCGCACGAATATCCCGGTTCAGATTGCCGAGAAAAGTCTCCACTCCACGCTTTTCCATCTGGTGTGCGGCGGGGCCGAGATGGACGGTCGGTATCTGCTGGATGCCCTGCCGCACAAAGGAGCGCAGGTCAACACGTTCTGGTCTACCAGCCGCTTCAAGATAGCGGTTGGTGATGGTCTCCCAGCTATGCCGCCAGACCTCAGCGTACTTCTGGTCGTTCCAGTCCACCGTGTTTTCCTTGTGGCACTTCCAGTTGCCGGAGGGGAGCCGGATGCGCTCACCGTTCTCGTCAAGGTCGTAGACCTTGCGGGCTTTTGGAAGCCACTTGCCGTGTTCGTCCATTGCTCGGATCGTCAGCAGAATGTGGGCGTGTGGGTTACCATCGCCCTTGTCATGGATGGCAAAGTCAGCGATCATGCCCTTGGAAACAAACTGCTCCTGACAAAATTCCTTTATCATGGACAGATACTGCTCCTTCGGGATTTCCACCGGAAAAGCCAGCACGATGCGCCGGGCAAGCTGGGAGTTCCACTGGTTCTCCACGGCTTCCACGGCGTTCCAGAGGGTTGCCCGGTCTGCAAATCCGGGCGGCGCATGGGACGGCAGCATGATCTCGGCGTGGACAAGTTCTTTCTTCTTGTTGTAAGATTTCGTTTTCTGGTCGTACTCGCTGAACAGCCGTTCGCCGCTTTGGTAAGCGGCCCCGGCAACAGCAGACTGTCCTTGGCTGCGCTTGACGATGGTGATTTTGAAATGCGGACACGGAATAGGCATCACCTCCTGATGACATTTGAATCGTTCTCTTGTAAAAATCACGGAATTATGGTACTATTATTTTGGATAAGTAAGCAGAAAGCTGGTGAGCCAATGCCGGAAAGAAAATCACAACAAGAGTTGGATTTTGAACGGAAACATGAAGAAGATTTGCAGCGGCTGCGTGGATTGCGGTTGATTGATGATGATTTCATGGCTGCGGTGTTTGAAGAACGTGCCTGTGCTGAGTTTCTTTTGCAGATCATCTTGAAACGGGATGATTTGACCGTTAAAGAGGTTCATGGTCAGTACAGCATCAAAAATCTGCAAGGCCGTTCAGTCCGATTGGATATTTTGGCAGTGGATCGGGAAAACCGTGCATATAATATTGAGGTGCAGCGCAGTGACCGTGGTGCTAGTGAAAAACGCGCACGGTACAATAGCAGTCTGCTGGATGCAAACTTGACTGATGCGGGCGATGATTACGATGCGCTGAACGAAACATACGTTATCTTTATCACCGAAAATGACGTATTAAAGGCCGGCCTTCCAATTTATCATGTTGACCGTACAATTCGGGAAACTGGAACGTTTTTTAATGATCAGGCTCACATCGTTTATGTAAACTCACAAATCAAGGACGAAACCGCATTAGGAAAACTGATGCACGACTTTTTCTGTACCAACTCGAAGGATATGAATTATTCCATTTTGGCACAGAGGGTTCGTTATTTCAAAGAAGACACGAAGGGAGTGGCAGCTATGTGCAGAGCTATGGAAAAGATGCGGGATGAAACCGAGCATGAAACATCGGTCAAACACGCATTGGCAATGTTGGCAGATGGTGTGCCTTGTGAAAAGGTGGCAAAGTACACCGACCTTTCAATTGAGGAAGTCCGGGCATTAGCTGAAAAGAAATCTGCCTAACAAAAAGATAAGCCGATTGGAAATGTTGCTGTTTCCAATCGGCTTTTTCTATGCGTGTTTTATGGTAGCGAGCAAAAGGATAGCTGCGGTAGCAGCGCAAGGAAAATGCAGTTTTCCTTGGGATGGAATCGGGCTGGCGCACAAACGCCAGCTTCGATTTCATCGAGCCGTCTGCAAGACCGCAATTTCACCGGAACGGTGTATAATTGCGCCCTTTATTCTAAAGGGTTTTGGACGTTGCTGCGTTCGTGAACATCATGCACCATCTTTGCAAGAGCCAGTACGACTTCCGGCTGACGGAACGAGATCTTCAGAAGCTCCATCACCTGATCGTCGGTCAGTTCTCCCGGACAGACCAAAAAGCTTTCCAGCATTCCGGCACGAGTGCAAAGGCGATGCACACGCTCTCTCCGGTTCAGCTTTGACATCTGACGTTCAAGGATTTTCTCCCGGTGCTGACAAGAGCGCAGCTTTTGTTCGGCTTTGGATTTTTCGCTGCGGAGGTAGGATAGGCTGTTTTTTGGTTGGGTCAATGGCATCACGCTCCTCTAATGATTTAAAAAAGGAGCAGCGCATCTATGAGCTTTGGAATCTCACAGATACGCTGGTTCTTGAGCTATATAAAAAGATTTATACGATTAGCGAATAGCATCCCATTTCTTAGTAAAACGGTTGTACCTTAGATGGTTGCGCAATACATCTTCAGCATCCTTATTGCCTTTTTCCGCTGCAAGAGAGAACCACTGTCCAGCTTTATTATAGTCAATTGGCACAGTGTAGTAGACGTAGCCTGCTTGATACATTGCATAGACACTACCCTGATTTGCAGCTTTTTCGTACCAGTAAATTGCAGCTTTGACATCCTTAACAATATAGGCACCTTCATAGTATTTATCTGCAAGGAGTTCTTCTGCATAGATATAGTTTTGTTCAGCCGCCTTTTTTAGCCAACGCTCACAACCAATATACGGATTAGCACCGCCAATAAAGCAAGCATCCCCCATCTCTTTATCAATATAGATTCTGGCAAGTTCATATTGCGCTGCGGCAACTCCTGCACGTGCACCATACTCGTAGTATCGTGCGGCTGCGACGATGTTAGGCTTTTCAAGACCGGCACCAGTTTTACAGCAATAGCCACAGTATATTGTCGCATTCAAATCGCCTTCCCAAACAGCTGCACGGAAAAGTTGAAATGCCTTTTTTTCGTCTTTTTGAATGTTTTTTCCAATCAGGTATTCATAACCCAGCTTACGCATGGCAACAGCGTCACCTGAATTGGCTTTTTGAGTTAAGGTATTGATGTCTTCCATACTTTTTCTCCTTAATCATACATGCTAGAAGTATTGTTGTTATTTAGCCATGCTTCAAGACCAGAAATCAGAATTTCATTGATGGACTCAATATAATTCTTGATTTTAGGATTCTGAGCTTGTTTTAAAGTAATCAGTCGATTTTGGTATTTCTGATTCTGTTCGATTGTATCAACCGCCTGAGTGCATTGGGAGTCTTTCGTAGGCAGATACAACGCATAAATAGCGAAGGAAACTTGTGTCATGGTAAGCTGTTCACCAGTAACAACAAACGAAAGCCACGGATATTTAGCGCTGTCGGTTGCTTCAATATAGACGGAAGGCTCGTACTCTACTTCATTTGAGAGTACTGCACCGCAGTTTTTAATTTTGGTTGTATACAGATCACCAAAATTTTCATGGAGATACTTATCAAGGTAAACTTGCATAGCATCTGTACTCCAGCGAATATTTTTTTGAGGAATTTTCTTGTTCCATTCAGCAACAACCATAGGAAGATCGAGTGTTTTGTCCTCGCTAGTTAAAAGGTTCATATAGGAGTTTATTTCCGAAACTGTCCAAGAAATAAATCGATAATCATATGCAATTTCATTATCACTTGTCTGAATGCTAAATTCCTCTATGCTGTTGGCCGCATTACTAATGTCATTTTGATTAAGATTTTTCAAAAAGTTTAACCGACGATCAATTTGCTCAGTACGAGGAATATTGTTTTTGACTAAAAATTCAAGAACCTTTCTCTCCTGAGAATACATTTTGAGGTAAGCAAAAACTTTCTGAAGTATGAAAAGCTGATCTTCCCAGCTAGATGTACAAATCAGAGGATAATATTCAAGGAACTCATCGAGATTGGTATCAACTTCCTGCGGGCTACCAGATTTTGAAGATTTAATAGATTGAGCAATCAAAAGATCGATTGGCAGGATTTGCTCTGTTGATGCAGAAATAAAAGGATTATCTTTTCCGACTTTTTCTTTAGCTATTGAAAGCCGTAAATAATTCATAATAACCGTACAATATGTATCCAAAAGAAGAGCGGTAGCTTCGTCTGTTTCCTCCATAGAGAGACAGAGAATCATTTTTTTCATACCTGCATAAGGAGCAACCTCTTGATCGGCAAAAAGTAAATTGGAAACAGCAGCAACATAGTCTTCCGATTTCAAAATATCTTTCAAAGCTGCAAGCCTTGACAACGGACTGTTGCTTCCAACCATCGCGAGATAATTATCAGAATCATTTTTGGCAGCTTCTAATCCTTCCGCAATGCTGTCGAAATCTGTCAAAAAACTGCAATCGGCATTGTCAACAGGGAAGAAAGCATCATAATGACGATCCAAGCCTCGAATGCTAGGGACAATATCGGCGAAGCGCTGTAAATTGTGAATTGTCTGCATAACAAATCGAATGGAAATACAACACTTTTGATGCAGTTTAACTAGAGCTTCGCAGCATAGATTAACAACATCAGCTGCCTCCTGCTTATAGCTATCGCTGTTCTTCAGTTCATCGCTCAAACTATCCACAGCAGAAAAATCAAATTTTCCGGTATCCTCAAAAGAATCCATCAGAACATCAAAGGCATCATGAATGATAGTATTCTTTTTAGCCGCAAAATAGTTGCTTCTTTCATGCGTGAGCCAGTCTTGATAGAGTTTTTCATTTGCTTCAGCGTTTTGAGCATCGCGCTCCATCATTATCTTAATGAATTTTTCGGTTTCATTTTGATTCATTGTTTCTGTGATAGTTTCCTTTGCGATATCGGCGGCTGCCGAAAAAAGAGATCCGAGTAAGCCCATAAATAATTCCTCCCATTTTAAATTTGATCTAACTGACGGTAGACTTTTTCCAAATCCTGCATAGCTGAAATGACTTCACCTTTTAAGCCGGTTGCTTCCTGTAAGTGGTCATCCAGCTTGTTTACTCCTTTCTCCAATGATTTTCCAACACCTAATGTGTCTAACAGCTTCTTGGTTTGGTCGAGTTTCTTCTTCGCCTTTTGACTATCTGTGATTTCATCGTCAACATTTTGCCGGATTTGTTCAAGGCTCTGTAGATTCTGATTTGCATCCTTCGAAACGTCATAAGCTTTGTTCTCAACATCACGCAGAGAATCGTTAATGCTTTCCATAAGGGTAGCTTGAACAGCTGAATCTAAATTTGAAGAATCCAACGCAAGCCCGGCATCCATAAGACTCTTTTTTTGTTGCTTTAACTCGTCCAGCTTTTGTTTTTTATCTTCAATAGTTTTCTTTACCTCAGTGATTTTCGTTCTGGAATGCTCAATACTAAAATTTTCAGCCATAATAATACCTCATTCTAATTGGCCATTCGAATCAAGAAAAACAACGTTATTTTTGATTTTTTGCTGGAGAGATTCTCCTATACTGCGAATCAATTCATCCAACATCGCTTTTCTTTCGGCTGAAATGAAAAGTTCATTTATCGCCTGACAGTCTCTTCGGTATTGTGAACGAAGTATTACAATCGAGGTGTAAATATTTTCCATGTGCCAATAGAAATCTGTGATTTGAGTGGATGTATGTACGGATGAGTCATATTCGGAGAGTGCACAAAGAGCTTCAACCTCCTTTTTCTTTAGTGATTTAACATTTTCTTTTAGAGTTTCTAGCTTTAGATTTTCTTCTTTTTGCGCCAACTGAAAAAATGCTGGCTTGTGAAGCATAATATCATATAGTTCGTCGTCATTGGGCGTTTCAGAACCATGACCTTTTTGCTCTTGAATTCTGAGTTCAAATGGTCGCTGAAGTCCTTCATAAGACATTAGGGCCTCACCCGGACGATAAACTGCAACATGTTCTAGTTGAATGCCACTAGCAGACATTGTGCTGCCAATCAGTTGTCGATCATCTATAGAGGTAAGTCTATGAATCAGCTTGATATTAGTATTTTTAATAACTTCAGGTGCCATAGCAGTAGGAAGCTGGTCTGCGATGATAATACCTTCGCGTAAAGCACGAACCTCTGCTAACATTTTAACGATATATGCTGTAGCAGCAATTTTAGGATTTGAATCTTGACCAGATGCTACTTGTGCTTCAGGAGCGATAAGGTTATGGGCTTCTTCGATAAAAATGATATGCCGGACAACCTTTTCTTCATCTGCACGAGGAGAGGCTTTCAAAGTTTCTCGAATGAGGTTACATAATAACAACGTAACAAAGTTGGCAGGACCTTCTCCTAACGATTCGAGTTCTACAATGACAGGGTGCTTTAGCCATTCCTCTGGAGAGAATGTAGAGTGTTTTACATCAAAAACGTCCTTCATTTCCCGACGTAGGAGACTGCCAATACGCATTTCCAGAACAGATTGAATATTACCTTGAATTTCGCTGTCATAAGTTGTTTGGCTAAGTTCTTTTTGAAAGCGATCATATAATTCCGACATGGTCGGATATTCTTTTTCCCCGGTGTTAATATCATTGGTATTCCAACCATGTGCTCGATAAATACCTTCGATAGCTTTATCCAATATAAAAGGAGCTGGTGGAGCAATCGGAAAAGCACCCTCAAAAACCTGACACAGTTTAGAGATATGTTCTGAAAGTGTGAGTCCTTTCGGGAATTCGAAGGGATTCAACCTCATAGGAAATTTTGTACTAGCTGAAGGAGAAAGAATAATTAACTCTGGAATATCATACCTAGAAAGTTCTCGATATTCACGCTTGGCGGGTTCCAAAACCAAAAAAGGAATAGGATCACTTTCTTCTTTAAAAGTGACCGACAAATTATCGGTATCATCCTTGATTAGCTTTTTATGATGCCATAGGCTATTAGCGAGATGCAGCATGGTGTTAGTTTTACCAGAGCCGGGAACACCACATATGAAAGCGTGTTTTTTGAAGGATGATGCATCGATAAAAGCGCTCAACCCATTGTTGGTTTGTCCAAGGTAAATGCCAGTTTGCTTCAACTTCGGAGCAGTTTCCTTCTTTATTTCGATATTCTCGCCATCAAATAGTATTGGAAGCCGAAAGAAAGAAGAAAGTTCATCAAGTGTATAAGCGGTTGGCCAGAATGCTAAAGAGGGTGGTAGAAGATTGCAGTAAGGCTGATTTACTTCCTGCAATTCCAACGGTGTGGCCGTACTGGGAATTTCCTGAATTTCACAAGTTCCTTCTTTGATAGCTTCTCCGCAGACAGCATCCATCAAAAAATGCGCACTACTTTTTTGGTTTGCGTAAAGTAAAATGTTGGCAAAAAAACAAGGCGATTTGGCAACATCTGATAAAAACTCTTCGTATATCCGTAGGGTTTCTTCGGCTGAGACATCTCGCGGACGATTTTTGTTATCGGCGAGGGTGATTTGCCCACTACGGCCCAATGCTTTCTCACGTAGAATTGCGATAGGCTTTTGTAAGGCCTGCTGTGCAGTTTTATAGGTGTCACTTCCATAGATTGAAATATGATAAACCATATCCTCATTAAGAGCCTCTGCGGTTTTTTCCATTTCATAAAGACGTGACTTGGGATTGGATTTCCAGCCTTCGACTGTAAATAGCGTATCTCCTGTGGAAAGACGTGTTTGTTCTTGTTTTTTGACTAGAAGAATATTTGTAAATGATTTCCGCAAGCAAACAGGAACATCTTCAATAGGAGCAATCTTATAGTAGTCAGCTAAAGGACTTGCTTGCATAAGCGCATCTATTGATTCAAAGTTTACAGTCTGATCGGAAGAAAATGCCAAGAAAATTTGCAGACGACTCCCTTTTGGACGTTCATGAGTATAGCTAAGGAAAAAATGTAGGGTTGTATGGATTAGAACAGTATTCCTTTGCCATTGACGTAAAAAACGATTATGTCGCTCAAGAATACCATCTATACCTTGTTCACCAAGAGATTGATATTTAACTAGCTCTAAATCGGGAATGTACGGAATCTCATAGAAATGCCACATCATGGGGTACACCCTCCGTGCAATCGAAGCAATTAGTCTTCATAACTAAGACATCCTTGGCGCTCTCTCGGATAGTAGTAAGTATCATAATGCGAACAGTACTGGCGGCCATTACTATCACGGTCATAAGGGTTCCAATAGATACATCCGTCAGAACAGTTGTGTCCGCAAAAGGCACCCGCAGGAATTTTCACAGAGGTTATATTGTTTTTGTCCATAATGTTTTTCTCCTTTTTATTGTATTAAAGTGTCAGATTCAATTCTTCGGGCGTAATAGAAAGTCCGGATAATTGATCATAAACTGCGAGATAAGGGAAAACTCCAGTATGAGGAATAACAATCGGAAAATACAACTTTTTCACATAAGCATTCATAATTGATCGAATATAGACAATATCCGCAGATGACAAGCATTGACATCCGTGCCCCTCTTTATGGGTGTGAAATATTCCTTTAAAAATAATTCCTTGAGCGTCCCAGTCCGATATTGTTTGATTCAAAAGCAATTCATTGGGAACATACTGGCAAGATTTCCTAAAAGATATTTTTCCTGAATCGACAAAAATGGTATTAATTGTGTTTTTTGATTGCCCAAGCAAGCCACCCATTTCAGGTGGAGCGGATGGAAGGTTGTAGAGCAAGTTGTACAAAGATTCGGTAATTAACACGACAAGACATCCTATAATTACAGTAGTGGAACTTAATATTATAGCTGAAAATAGCATACTCACTTTTGGGTTAGCGGTTGCTTCGAAGTGTTCTTTGAATTTAAAAGGTGTACTTTTTAAAACGATGATATATTTTCGTTGAAACTTCCAATTTCTCTTGAATTAAAGCGAGATTTGTGGCATAATGCCTTATAAAGAGTGAGCTTTGCAAAATTTTGAAAAGTACACCTTTCAAAATTTTGCAAGGAGTTTGCTTAGGTGGACTTTTCAAATTGGATAGATTTCCCATAGAACGTACCTACGGGTAAATCGCAGGTTTCCGCAGCTTCTTTAAGGGTCAATTTCTTATCTCTCCATGCTTTATGCACCTCATAGAAGTTGTCTGGAAGCGGCCGGGGCGGTCGGCCAAACTTCACACCGCGAGCCTTTGCCGCTGCAATGCCCTCTGCCTGCCGCTGCCGGATGTTGGTGCGCTCGTTCTCCGCCACAAAGGAGAGCACCTGCAGCACGATGTCACTCAGGAAAGTGCCCATCAGGTCTTTGCCGCGCCGGGTATCCAGCAGCGGCATATCCAGCACCACGATGTCAGCGCCTTTTGTTTGTGTGAGCAGCCGCCACTGTTCTAAAATTTCAGCGTAGTTTCGTCCAAGACGGTCGATGCTCTTGATATAGAGCAGATCGTCTTTTTTCAATTTCCGCACCAACCGCTTATATTGCGGACGGTTGAAGTCCTTGCCAGACTGCTTGTCCATAAAAATGTTTTTCTCCGGGATTTTCAGTTCCCGCAGTGCGATCAACTGCCGGTCCTCGTTCTGGTCACGGGTGCTGACCCGGATATAGCCATATAAATTCCCCAATAAATTCGCCCCTTTCTGCTAAAAGTGATTTTCATCGTTCTATATAAAACGGGCAAAGCATCCCTCCTGACGCTTTGCCCGTTGCTCTTTATTCTACCATAGTAGATCGGTTATCACTTTCAGGATGCCCGCACAGGCTGGATAGCCAGCGCAGCGCCCCTAACCTGATACGTCACCCCACCGGCTTCGCCCCTTGCATTTCTCTGGCACACCTTCGGGTGCTGCGATGCAAGGGCATCAAGCTGCTTCTGTAAGGCAGGATTCAGCGTAAACACGCTGTTCGTTCCGTCCTCACTGGCGTAGATCATGGTCTCCAGCTTAAACATCGTCAATCAGTTCTTCCCCCACGGATTCGTCAAAGATGGTCGGTCCCTAGTCCTCGTCCTCCTCGATGTCCTGCATCAGGAGCAGCATGTTGGTGTAGCACTCCATCTCAGCACGGACAAAGTAGAACATCTGGTCGTACCAGTCTGCCAGCGTTTCGCACTCCAACTTCCGGCAGAAGTCATACACCAGCTTGTTCTGGTCTGGGTCAACCGTCAGCCCGGCAATCTCGTACAGCCGCTTGCGGGTCAGTTCCAGATCGGCGCAGCCATAGGTGAAGAGCAGCTTCTTTTCTTCAAACGTCAGTTTCATAGGCTTGTACCTCCGTATTAAAAAAGGGCCTGCCCTGTGCAGACCCAATGTAACAAAAAAGACCGCCGTGCGTTGTGCAGGGCGGTCAGAGATGCAATATTGTATCAGACAAAAATCAGCTCAGACTTGATGATTTCCTCGGCGCGGTTTCGGATGCTGTTCATCCGGCGCACCCATTCCAGTTGATCGGCGGCTTTCAGGTCTTCGGTCACGCCCTCGGCTTTCTGCATCTGCCGGACAGTCAACGCAAGCTGTTCCTCGGCCTGCTTGTCCAGCTTGGCAAGATAGCCGCCTAACTCACCGGACAGGAGCAGTTGGTTATACCGGACAGGGTGCTGCTCCTTCAGATACGTCTTATGTAAGCGGCCCCACCGCCCGGTGGGGTACTCTGCCGAGGCTGCTGCGGTCAGGTTCGGCAGATAATGGTCGTTGACAAGGGTGTAGTCCAGACCGTTGGCGTTGTCATGGATGGATTTTTTCATGGTAGTCATGCGGATTCTCCTTTCATTTCTTCAGACGGTTCAAATTGAATGGGAACTGTATCAGCAGGCACCTGTTGAGCCAGCTTTTTATTTTGGGCATACTTGCGGCATTGTTCACGGCCTTTCTGCAAGAGGGCTTCATACTCTGCTGCCGCCTGTGAATCAGTTTTAGCAGCTTCACGCAGAGCAGCACGTTTCTTTTTGCGGTTTTCCCCGGCAGTTTTCTGATATTTCTTACGCTTGGCAAGTCGCTGTTCTGTAAGATTTTTCTTGTCGCCGCGACTAATCTCAATTTGACTAGGGAACGTGTCACCGATAAAATTGAAGTAGATGTCGATTTGCTGCTGACGGTAGATTGTCCGTCCGCCAGATGCGGAATGAATCACCACTTTTTCTACCAGTTCGTACAGCATTTCATCTGTCAGCGTTTCACAGTCTTTGTATTTCCGAATCAGTTTGATAAAGCGTTTCAGATCAACTTTCGTTGTTTCAACGACGTCCAGTTCTTTCTTCAACTCGGCAATGCGAGCTTCGCAGACAGTTTGTTCCTCATCGTATTGCGCCATCAACCGCTGATACTGTCGTTCTGGGATTTTTCCTAAGACGCTGTTTTCATATAGGCTCCGAATCAAAGCGTCCAACTCGTTTATTCTTTTTTGAACTGAATGCAGTTCTTTTTTACTCTCGGAAGATACCTGTGTGTTTTGGCTTTCCCATGCAGCTTGAAGCTGCTCGGCAAATTCATCCTCATTTTCAATAATTTCTTTTGTCATCGCTTTGATTGCATTGAGAATAGCGGCTTCAATGGTTGAGGTTTTGATAAAATGGGATGTGCAGGAAACGTACATATTACGGTATTTGCTGCACTGCCATGAAGAATCCGAATCATACACCACATCAGAATCCCGATGTTTGGATTCGGGGCTGGAAAAACTCATTCGGGAGCCACAGTCAGCGCAGAACACCATCCCGGCTAAACGGTGCGAGTATGTTCCGCTCGGAAGTTTTTTCGGATTCCTCTTGCGCAGACGCTGTGCTTTATCCCATGTTTCTTGGTCGATGATAGCTTCATGGGTATTTTTGAATACAATCCTTTCTTCCGGGGTCGCAGCACGGCGCTTTTTCAGTTTGAAGTTCTCACGGATGCTTTTACATAGCACTGTATGGCCGAGGTATTCCTGTCGGTCAAGAATATAGGTCAAGGTGGTCGTATTCCATCGATAGGGGTCGTGATACGAATGGTTCCGGGCCGCTTCGGGATGATGCTGTTCTTCGTATGCAGACGGAATCAGCACTTTTTCTTCCGAAAGCGTCTGCCCGATTTGTGCAAGACTGGCACCGCTGGCTGCCATATCGAAGATCCTGCGGACAACGGAAGCTGCTTCCTCATCTACATGAAGAGTTTGCTTATCACCGGGAACCCGCTTATAACCGTAGGGTATACTGCCGCTGCACCGTTTGCCATCCTGCATCCGCGATTTGAACACAGCGCGGATTTTATTGCTGGTATCCTTTGCGTACCACTCGTTCATGATATTCAGGAAAGGGGTAAAGTCATTGTCTGTGGGATTGGCACTGTCAACATTGTTGTTGATAGCGATGAACCGAACACCCTTTGAAGGAAACTGAATCTCTGTGTAAAATCCAACTTCCAGATAATTGCGTCCGAAACGGCTCATGTCCTTTACAACGACAGTTGCAATATGCCCGGTTTCAATCTCGGCAATCATGGACTGGAAGCCGGGACGGTTGAAGTTTGTTCCACTGTATCCATCGTCCGTAAAATGCTGGATATTGTTAAAGCCGTTTTTGCGAGCGTAATCTTCCAGATACTTTTTCTGATTCAGAATGCTGTTAGATTCACCTTGCAGTTCATCATCTCTGGAAAGCCTTTCGTACAGTGCCGTGATTTTTCCTTGGTTGGATTTTGCCATAGTTTCACCTTCTTTGTGTTTTTAGTAGGGGGTACGATATGTAACAAAGATACGATACTTTTCCGATTTTGTAAACGCATCTTTGCTTTATCCTAGATAATTATAACCCTTCGGGTCTGTGACCACGAATGAGGTGGGATAGTCAGAAGTGGGGAAACATTGCATGAGGTTGGGCTTCACATAGAAGCGGGTCTTGCCGCTGCCGGAGCCGCCGATCACAAGCACATTTTTATTCCGAGCTGTTTTGGGGTCTTTGGGCCGCCCGGTCATGGTCAGGCGTTCGGTCTGGGTCAGCAGGATGTTGTTTTCAAACTTGGGGTCGATGTAGGGGGCAATGTCCTTGGCGGTGCCCCATCGGGCAGAGCCGTATTCTTCACCCTTGCGGTATTTCTTGGCGTTCTTGCCCTTGCTGTACACGATGAGCCGGACAGCCACCGCACCAACAACGCCAACGCAGAGGTCAAACGGATGCAGGCTGGGCAGCGGGCTTGCAAAGGCGGCGGAGATGCCGCCCGTCAGGTGGAGCAGCTTTGCCGAAGCATCCGCGCCCGCCGCCAGACGGTACGACTGCCCGCATTTGGCGAACAGGTACACGAACAGCAGATACGGCAGATTCAGCACCAGCAGTTTTTTCAGTTCAGGCTTCATCGCTCTAGCCCCCTTTGCTTGATTTTTTCTTTGGCGCGTTTCGGCTGCTGGGCGGCTTTCTGCTTGGCAGCTACCAGCACCTTGCGGATAGAGGGCCGCTGCTCCTTGGAGAGCGTTTTGGCCGTGAACTCCCGGAACGCCTGTTCCAGATTGTCCGCATCCTTGGCCTTGAAGATCACGATGTAGTGGGGCGGCCGGGTGGTCTTGTCCTTGCGTAAGGTGAAGTCCACGCCGTACTTCTTGGCGCAGGGCTTGAACGCCCCGATGTTCGCCTCTGTGACTTCAATGTTGGTCAGGGCCGCGCCGTGGGCTTTCAGCTGTTTCAGGCTTTGCTTGCCGTGGTGCAGCTTTGGCCCCTTGGCCCGGTGCTGCAAGTATTTTTTCAGTGCAGCTTGCAACGCTTGGGCGGTGAGTTTGCCCGTTTTCATGGACAGGGCAATGGTTTTCTGGGTGACTTCTTCCTGCAATATGAATCCCTCCTTGTTGCAGAAAATTCAGAGCGGCAGCTAGGGTGGAACCACCAGCCGCCGCAGGTAGGTAGTGCGCATAGGGTGACGCTCCTTTCGGTCAGGTGTTGGGCTGGCGGCCCCAATCGGGCTGCGCCATGTCGTGCGCCACAAGGGACGCATAGTAGCTGTTGATGGTGCTGGGCGCATTAAAAAGCATGGCCCGCAGGTATTGCTTGATGTTGCGGACTTTGGTGGTGTTATCCCGCAGGCAGTCCATGACGAACTCGATGTGATGGCTGCCCAGTTTCAGGAACTTGGCCTTGACCAACTCTGCTGGGTAATCGTCCCCGGCCACCCGGATGGACTTGCGGTTGGTGCAGACGGTTTCCAGCAGGATGTCCACGATCTCGTCCAGCTGCTCCCGGTCTATCCGGGGATTCTGGGTGAGGGTGTCATACTCGATATTCTCCAAAATCAGGTCCCGGTAGATTTGATAGGCCGCTTCCTTTCGGTTTTCCGTCCGTTCCGGCGGCGGTGCCGCTGCCTCGTCCTCGTCCGAAGGCAAGGGGTTTGGGGAATGGATAGGAAGGGAATCGGTATTTAATCCCTCTTTCTTTTGTTTTTCTGTAATTAGTTTATCTTTATTTAATTGCATTGGATTTTCCAACGTAGGGTTTTCCTGCGTGGGATTCTCCAACATTGGATTTTCCAATGTAGGTGAAACCGATGCAGGAATGGGCTGCGGCAGCTCGAAGATCACATAGTCTGCACCGCGCAGCCGCCCTTTCTCGTCCCGTTCTCTGGAACGCTGGATGTAGCCTGCCTGTTCCAGTTCCCGGATAGCCTGCCGTATCGCATCGATGCTTTCCCGGTTGATACGGGCCAGCCCTTGCAGGGTGTAGTCCCAATCTTCCGGCAGGGAGAGCATTTGTGATAGTAAGCCTTTGGCTTTCAGAGATAAGTTCCTGTTCCGCAGGTGATGGTTCGACATGACCGTGTAGCCGCTGTTCTTTTCTACCCGAAAAACTGCCATTTCACGGATGCCTCCTTTCGTTGTAAACAAAAAAAGCAGCGTTCATTTGCTCCCGGTGATGGGAGAAGTGAACGCTGCGCGTACTTGATAATTTTTAGGTTGTGTGGTATATAAAAGGCAACTGTATTTCAAACACGGCTGCCCATCGGGGTGCGATACAAGCAAGTTGCTATCCGACAACCTCAAAAACAAATTGTACTACGATGGTTTTTGAAAAGTTCTGTATCACTACTCGCACCAAACCATGAAAATCCGAACCTTTTCTCGATAGGAGAAGGGCTCGGATTTTTTGTTTTCTTCGGAAACGAGAACAATGGCTCTTCCCTTACGGCTGTGTGTCCAAAACCTTATCAGAAGAAAGACCGTATCACGAAGGTCACAACAGTAAGAGTGCCGTAAGGCAGAAGGGACGCAAGATTATGAAGTACGATGCAAGAGCCTGTCAGTTTAACATGGGCACCGGCTGTGTGGAGCTGCTGCTCCGGGATGGGCGCAAAATTTCCATCAACTGCACCGGTGTCGAGGATGCACTGGATGTTACCATGGCGCAGAGGTCTGAACTGGACTACCTCATCTACAATGACCCGCTGGCGTATGCAGAGCTAATTTTGAACGGTGAGCCAGAGGAGTATCTGAGAAATGCGGCTGGAAGTCACGGATTAGAGGACTGAACGCAAAAACAGGGTGCGCCCTGCCGGACGCACCCTGCAAAAATCCACACACGATAAGTAAGGCAGGGAGTTCCCCGACGGGAACTTCCTGTTTTTCTTTGGTTGCGATATGAGCCTGTTCCGCCTGCCATGCAGCAAATTCCCGTTGACCTTCCTCGCTGTTCCAGCAGGCAAGGATCGCCGGATAGAATGCCCGTGCCAGTCGTTCGATGGCTTCATCGGGGTAAGGGGAAATATTTGTGGACTTTTTCTTTTTGTTCAAACGCACACTCCTTTGGATTTCTGTTGACAGCATACAATGTGCCTGTTGTTATGCTGTCTGCTCATCCTCTGCGAGCGCAGATTCCAGCGAAGCAAGGTACTCCTTGTGCTTGTGGATGATTTCGAGAATGACTTCTCGCTGTGCTGTGTCTGGCATAGTTCTCAGAAGATAGTCAAACTCTGTGCGGAAACGTGTTGTAACGTGTTCCAGTGCGACATAATCATGCCGCACTTCTTCCGGGTAAGCATCGCTGTCGTAAACCGATTCGATTTTCTGAAACGGCAATACAGGTGCCTTTCCCGGTTCCCGGATGATGCCATCGGCATCCGGTTTCGGTTCAACTTTCAGTTCCGGGTGCAGGATTTCCTGCAAGGTCTGTGCGCGGGCATCATAGTTGGCTCGTGCAAGGCGGTGCATATCAGCCTTGCTGACTTTTACCTGTTTGTTCAGAATCTTCTCCCGCATACCGGGAATCAGGGATTCAGCAATTTCAACACCTTTCATGTACTTCGATGCGCGAAGTACAGTTGCCTTGCTTACACCATTTTCCTCTGCGATTCGTTCGCAGGTTTTCATGGCTTCACCGGAGTTATCAGTTTGAGAACTCCGGTGAAATCGGCCATTTTCATCATGCGATTCTTTGCGGGCTTCGCCATGAGAGGATTTTTCCGCTTCATATTGCTTCCCGATGAGGAACAGCTTCTGCTCCGGGGTGAGGTTGCGCCGCCCCAACTGATTCTTGCAGATCCATGCGAGGACTTCTTCTCTGCTTTCAAATCGGAGCGGCATGGTGGAAAAGCAAATCTCCGGGTGCTTCTGGAGAATTGCATAACGATTGTGGCCGTCAACGAGGGTGTTGTTCCAGACGATCAAAGGAGAGAGCAGCTTGCCTTCCTTGAGGATGTTTTCTTCAAGCTGCTTGTACTCATCGTCCGTCAGCGGCGGGATCTGATTCTGGAACTCCGGGTCGATTTTCAGATTGATCATACGCACAACTCCTTATCTCTCGTGATGTTGCGTCCGTTCGTCCTCCCGGAAGAACAGGGCAACATTCTGTTTTGCATCCCGAAATTATGATTCTGACCAGCTATGGATGAAATTGTTTTTGAACCCAGTGATGTCAATATGTTAGCAGCTTTAGGCATCGTCGAAAGTGTAAAGTTGTTTCCGTTTATGTTATCAATGGGAGAACTTCAATATGCTTGCGATTCAGAATATCGTTGCAAACAATTCGTGAATTGCCTTTCAGAATATTATCCTGACAGCCAAATTGAAGCTAGACAACTGTGGTCGAAATATCATGGTACAGCGAATGCGGTTCAATGTGATATGATAAATCATAAGCCACTGCGTGTTTGGGTCAGGAGTTCTGCCGATTGTTGGTGCGGCATTTATTATATTTGTTACTATGCAGCAAAGTATGGTACAAATAGAATTTTGCTTGCATCCAGAGAAGGTCTGAAAGAATTTATGGAAGGGAAAACCGATAAGATCTCACAAAAGTATTTGACGGAAGAAACTATTACTGAGTATGCCAAAAGATGGGGAAAGCTATTAAACGAAAACACCTCCATGCGTATTTGGCATGCGAACGATGTTAAAAGCGTTAACATAGATTATTTCGACCAGAGAATTATTAGTTTAGTATCGAGAATTCCTATTTCGGTTGGTGAACTTACCGCAGACGTATTAAAAGCGATTTCTGCTCCGGTAAGTGACTGGTATGTCATGAAACGCATAGAAGCACTTTTGAAAAAGGGTGTTCTTCAAGTCGTTATTCCAAACAAAATCTTTTATAATACCATCGTCCAGCTAAACGAAGAATAAAGGAATCCGAGCAAGTCGGCCCAACAGTCACCTCATTTCAACGAGAGGGGTGGCTGTTGGGTCAATTGTTCAAAAAGAAAAACTGAAGATAATAAAAAGTCTTGATTTCTCCATCAAAACATGGTATATACATTATACGAAACAGTGCTTTGAAAGAACGCTCCACCGTTCAATGACGTGTAAAGAGAGGTGCTTGCCATGACCGCTGTGATCTACGCCCGCTATTCCAGTGATAACCAGCGCGAAGAATCCATCGAAGGCCAGATTCGTGAATGCACGGCCTATGCCGAAAAGAATGACATCACTATCGTCAAGCACTACATTGACCGCGCCATCTCTGCCAAGACGGATAATCGCCCTCAATTCCAACAGATGATAAAGGACAGCGACAAGAAGCTGTTTGATATTGTTCTGGTCTGGAAACTTGACCGCTTTGCCCGGAATCGCTACGACAGTGCCCGGTATAAGACCCAGCTGAAGAAGAACGGTGTCAAGCTCATGTCGGCTACGGAGATCATCTCCGAGGGGCCAGAGGGTATCATTCTGGAATCGGTTCTGGAGGGCTATGCAGAATACTACTCTGCCGACCTTGCCGAAAAGGTTGTCCGTGGACAGACAGAGAACATCCTGAAAGGCCGCTGCAACGGTGGTCGTGGAACGTTTGGATATACGCTGGATTCCGAGCGGAAATTTCACATCGACCCGCTTGCCTCCCCTTTCGTGCTGGAATCGTTCACGAAGTATCGGGATGGCCTCACGATGAAAGAGATTCGGGACTGGCTGAATGAAAACGGCATCAAGAACCCGGTCGGAGGCGAATTTACTTACAACAGCGTGGAGCACATGCTCAAAAACCGGCGTTATATCGGAGAACTGAAATTCCGGGATGTGGTCGTGCCGGATGCGATTCCGCCCATCGTGCCGCTGGAACTGTTCGATGATGTGCAGGAAAAGATTGCCAAAAACAAGAAAGCCCCTGCCCGAAGAAAGGCAGAGGACGATTACCTGCTGACAACCAAGCTGCACTGTGGTTGCTGCGGTGCGCTGATGTTTGGCGAAAGCGGCACAAGCCGGACGGGAGAAGTCCACCGCTACTATAAATGTGCCACGGCCAAAAAGAAGAAGGGCTGCAAGAAGAAAACTGTCCGCAAACAGTGGCTGGAAGATCTGGTGGTGAACCAGACCATGCAGCTTGTCCGGGACGATGCCGCCATGGAATCCATTATCGCCAAGGTCATGGAGCTGCAAGACCGAGAGAACACCAACCTTCCTCTCTATGAGAAACAGCTCCGGGATGCAGAATCGGGTATCCAGAATATGCTCAACGCAATTCAAGCCGGAATCCTCACCAGTTCCACCAAGGAACGGTTGGAACAGCTCGAAGAAACCAAGCGTGAGCTTGAAGCCCGCATTGCGGAAGAAAAGCTGGCAAAGCCAAAAATCAAAGAGGAATTTATCCGTTTCTGGCTGATGCGCTTCCGTAAACTGGACATGAGCCTGAAAGACCAGAGGCAAGCGTTGGTGGATACGTTCATCAATTCGATTTATCTGTACGATGATAAGGTTTTGATAACCTTTAACTATAAAGAAGGTACACAGACCATCACGTTTGAGGAAGCGGCCCAAGCCGCATCAAAGGAAAATGGTTCGGATTTGGATTGCTTTACTGCACCAAGAAAAACCAGTACACAGTGTGTACTGGTTTTTCTTTTTCGGTGCGGAAGAGGACTTGAACAGCAATGACGACGACCGCAGCCAGCGGCTGAAACAGGGAGGAGTTGTTGGGGCCGCGTTCTGATTTTTCAAAGCCCTGCCAAGGGGTTGTAGAAAAATCAGCAAACGCAACCCGTAAGGCCCTGACCGCCAGATTCCGCCGCGGTTCCCAACCCGTAGGAATGTCTACCGGGAGGCTGCCGCTAAAATAGAAAATCCGAACCTTTTCTCGATAGGAGAAGTGTTCGGATTTTTTGTATTCTTCGGAAAATTGAACGAATGCAGTAAAGGTTATCCCATGGTCACCTGCACCTCTACCACAGCACCTTCTGGTGCCAGCGGCAGCAGGCTGCCCTCAATGGACTTGCCATCCACAGCGACGCTCTTCACACCGTACTGGACTGCAGCGGTATTATCCACTGCAATGTGATAGGTTGCGCCCCGGTAGCGGCGGGTAACGGTGAAGCCGCCCAGCGTGTGTGGGATACAGGGGTCTACCTTCAGGCCGTCCAGCGTGGGCTGGATGCCAAGGATATACTGGCTCACATTGAAGAAGGTCCATGCGGCAGTGCCGGTCAGCCAGCTGTTCTTTGCTTCGCCAAAGGTGGGGGCATCCTTACCGGCCACCATCTGGCTGTAAACATAGGGTTCGGTGCGGTGGATCTCGGAAATATCCTCGATGTAGGCCGGGCATGTCTTGCGGTACACCTCAAAGGCCCGGTCGCCATGCCCCAGAACGGCTTCGGCACAGCTGATCCACGGATTGTTGTGGCAGAAGATACCGGCGTTCTCCTTGTATCCCGGAGGATAGCTGGAAATTTCGCCCAGATTGAGCTGATAACTGGTGTATGCAGGTTGGTGCAGAACCACACCGTACTTGGTATCCAGCCGTTCCTCTACGCTCTTCAATGCCTGCGCGGCCTGACCGGTCTCCTTGCCAATGCCAGCCATGACGCACATGCCCTGCGGCTCAATGAAGATCTGGCCCTCAGTACACTCCTTGCTGCCAACAGGCTTGCCAAAAGCATCGTAGGCGCGGCGGAACCATGCGCCGTCCCAGCCAGAGGTCAGGGCCGCCTGTTCCACGCCGTCCACGGCCTTGCGGGCCGCAGCGGCTTCATCGGCAAGGTTCAGGTGGTCGCACAGTTCGGCGTACTCGTGGCCGTACTTGACGAACATGCCCGCAATGAACACGCTTTCGGCCACAGGGCCTTCGCTGGGACCGGTGATCTGGAAGCTCTCACCCGGGTGCTCCGAGAAACAGTTCAGGTTCAGGCAGTCGTTCCAGTCGGCGCGGCCAATAAGCGGCAGGCCGTGGGGGCCAAGGTGGGTGACGGTAAAGTTGAAGCTGCAGCGCAGATGCTCCATCAGGCTCTGTGCCTTGCTGGCATCATTATCAAAGGGCACCTGCTCGTCCAGAATAGACCAGTCACCGGTCTCGCGCAGATAGGCGGCAGTGCCGGCAATGAGCCACAGCGGGTCATCGTTGAAGCCGGTGCCGATATCGCGGTTGCCTTTCTTGGTCAGGGGCTGATACTGGTGGTAGGCGCTGCCATCCTCAAACTGGGTGGCGGCGATATCCAGAATGCGCTCCCGTGCGCGGGACGGAATGATGTGTACAAAGCCCAGCAGATCCTGACAGCTGTCGCGGAAGCCCATGCCGCGGCCGGTCCCGCTTTCAAAGTAGCTGGCCGAGCGGCTCATATTGAAGGTGACCATACACTGATACTGGTGCCAGATGTTCACCATACGGTCCAGCTTTTCCTCGCCGGATTCCAGATGGTAGGTGGAGAGCAGAGCTTCCCAGTGGTCGGCCAGCGCCTTGCGGGCCGCGTCCACCTGTGCATCGGTGGCATAGCGTGCGATCATGGCATGGGCACGCTCCTTGTTGATAACACCGGGAGCCGTGAACTTTTCTTCCTGTGGGTTCTCGATGTAGCCCAGACCGAAGAGGATCTTCTTTTCCTCACCCGGTGCAAGGGTGACATGGATGTGCAGCGCGCCCACCGGTGCCCAGCCGTGGGCGATACTGCCGGAGCAGTGCCCGGCGCGGACGGCCTGCGGGTCTGCAGGGCCGCCATACACACCGCAGAAGGCATCGCGGGTGGTATCAAAGCTGGTAACGGGCGTATTGCTCCAGAATACTGCATAGTGATTGCGGCGCTCACGGTATTCCGTCTTATGGTAGATGATGGCCGGCTCCACCTCCACTTCGCCGGTGGAGAAGTTGCGCTGGAAGTTGGAGCTGTCGTCAATGGCATCCCACAGGCAGAACTCCACATAGCTGAACACATCCAGCTCTTTTATGGCATCCGTCTTATTTTTCAAAGTCAGGCGGTCCAGCTCACAGGCATCGCCGGTGGGCACGAACAGCTCCTGCGCAGCGGAAACACCGTTCTTCTCACCCTCCAGAATGGTATAGCCCAGACCGTGGCGGCAGGCGTAGCTGTCCAGCTCTGTCTTGGTGGGCTGCCAGCCGGGGTTCCAGACGGTATCGCCATCCTTGATGTAAATGTGGTGGCCGTCCATATCCAGCGGGGAGCTGTTGTAGCGGTAGCGGGTCAGGCGGCGCATCCGGGCGTCGCGGTAAAAGCTGTAGCCGCCCGCCGTGTTGGAGACAAGACTGAAGAAATCCTCGCTGCCAAGGTAGTTGATCCAGGGCAGAGGCGTGCGCGGGGTGGTGATGACATATTCTTTGCGTGCGTCATCAAAATGGCCGAATTTCATAAATGCTTCCTCCTTATCAGCTGCCGGTAGCCCCGGCGGCATCGCTTTTGCGAAAACGATTAAGGCAGACGATCAAAGCATTCTCTTTGCTTCTAGCATAGCCCAAGCAGGCCAAAAAAGCAAGAGGATTTTCTAAAAAAATTCTGAAAGTATCTTTCATAAATACGTATGTTTCCATGATTTTCAGAAAATTTATTTCAAGCACGCTTTTTGTGCTTCCTGTAAGCGAAAACGCTGAAACACAATTTATAGGTAATATTATATACGGCGAAAATCGTAACGAAACCGCAACGAAAATCTTTTGATTTTAACCGAAATGTAACGAAATCCATCCAAGGTGCACAATTTCGGTTCTTCAGAAACGAACAAAACGCCAAAATTGAGCCAAAAGCAATGAAAGTTATTCTTTTGAGCTTGATTTTTCGTACAAAATACGCTATCATGAAATTGCGAAAACGATTAAGGACTTGACGGAGAACATCCCCCGTAAAACGTTCTTCGGAAGGAGGCAAACGAGCGATGCCGTCCCTGAAAGATCTGGCAAAGGAATGCGGCGTATCGGTGGCAACGGTCAGCAAGGCGCTGAACGACCAGCCGGATATCTCGCCTGCCACACGAGAACGGGTGCGGGCCGCAGCGCACCGTATGGGCTACCTGCCCAATGCTGCCGCCCGTTCCTTGAAAACAAACCGTACTTACAATCTGGGCGTTCTGTTCGTGGATGAACGGCAGAGCGGTCTGACCCACGAATACTTTTCCGCCGTACTGGACAGCTTCAAGGTGGAAGCCGAGAAACACGGCTACGACATCACCTTTATCAACCACAATATCAGCGGCAAAAGCATGAGCTACCTTGAGCACTGCCGCTATCGCAATGTGGACGGCGTGGTGATCGCCTGCGTGAACTTCTACGAGCCGCAGGTGGTGGAGCTGGTGAACAGCGAGGTGCCGGTGGTCACGATCGATCATGTGTTCAATAACCGCATGGCGATCCTCTCGGATAACGTTTTCGGCCTGAAGGCACTGGTGCGGCAGGCATGGGCCTGCGGCCACCGCCGCATCGCCTTTATCCACGGCGAAAAAACCGCCGTTACCGAGAACCGCGTTGCAGGTTTCTATCAGGCCTGCGAAGAGCTGGGCCTGAAGATCCCGGAAGCTTATGTGCGGGAGGGCATCTACCATGATGCTGACCGCTGTGCCGCCGAGACCAAAGCGCTGCTGGAGCTTCCGCAGCCGCCCACCTGCATCATCTTCCCGGACGATTTCTCCGCGCTGGGCGGCTACAACGCCATCAGCGAAGCGGGCCTTTCGATCCCCGAGGACATCTCGGTGATGGGCTACGACGGCATCTACCTTTCCCGGGTGGTCAAGCCTCAGCTGGTGACTTACCAGCAGAACACCGCCGCGCTGGGCCGCACGGCTGCCGACAAGCTCATTGAGCTGATCGAGCATCCAAGAGTGACCCTGCCCGAACAGATCCGCGTTTCCGGCAAATTGCTGGACGGCGGGTCGGTCAGCATTCTTTAATATGTCTCTAAAGGCTCTTGCTACGGAACCTTTTATGAAGAACACTTTTGTAAATAATGGAAAACCATGAAGGAGGTTTACCCTTATGAAAAAGATCTCTCGCCGTAATTTCCTGCTCGCTTCCGGTGCCGTGACCATTGGTGCAGCTCTGGCTGCCTGTGGTGGTTCTTCTTCCACCAGCACCGCTTCTTCTGCTCCGGCTTCCTCTGCTGCTTCCGCTGCTCCCGCAGCACAGGGCAAGGTGCTGAACATCTGGTGCTGGAATGATGAGTTCCAGAGCCGCTTCAACGACTACTATCCGGAAGTTTCCGAGATCGCAGCCGACAAGTCCACCACCACCCTGAAGGATGGCACCGTTGTGAAGTGGACCATCAATGCCAACGAGAACAACAACTATCAGAACAAGCTGGACGAAGCCCTGCTGAGTCAGGACAGCGTTGCTGATGACGACAAGATCGACATCTTCCTGATCGAGGCTGACTATGCTCTGAAGTATGTGGATTCCGATTACGTTCTGGATGTCAAGGCAGACATCGGCCTGACCGACGACGATCTGGCTGGCCAGTACCAGTACACCAAGGACATCGTTAGTGTGGACGGCAGCCAGCGCGGCACCACCTGGCAGGCAACTCCCGGTCTGTTTGCATACCGCCGCAGCATTGCCAAGGATGTTCTGGGCACCGATGATCCCGCCGAAGTGCAGACCTACCTGTCCGACTGGGATAAGTTCAATGATGTAGCTGCACAGGCAGCTGCCAAGGGCTACAAGATGCTGTCCGGCTTTGATGATGCATACCGCACCTTCTCCAACAACGTGGCAGCTCCGTGGGTCACCGGCACTACCGTTACCGTTGATGAGAACATTATGAAGTGGGTCGATCAGACCAAGGAGTACACCGATAAGGGCTATAACAACAAGTCCAGCCTGTGGGACAGCCAGTGGGCAGCCGATCAGGGTCCCACCGGTAAGGTGTTCGGCTTCTTCTACTCCACTTGGGGCATCAACTTCACCCTGCTGGGCAACTCTCTGGAGACTCCTGTCGCTGAGGGCGGCAAGGAAGAAGTTGGCAACGGTATCTACGGCGATTACGCTGTGTGCGAAGGCCCTCAGCCCTACTACTGGGGCGGCACCTGGATCTGCGGCGCAGCCGGCAGCGACAACATCGAGACCATTAAGGATGTTATGCAGAAGCTGACCTGCGATGAAGCCATCATGAAGCAGATCACCATGGATACGCAAGACTACACCAACAACGAGAAGGCTATGAACGAGATCGCAAACAGCGATTACAGCTCCGCTTTCCTGGGCGGCCAGAACCACATCGCTCTGTTTGCAGAGGCTGCAGCCAAGATCGATATGTCCAACGCCGGTCCGTACGATCAGGGCCTGAATGAGAGCTTCCAGAATGCATTCAAGGATTACTTTACCGGCAACGTGGACGAAGATACCGCAAAGGCAAACTTCGAGACCGCTATCAAGGAGAAGTATCCTGAGCTGACCGACGTGGTGTGGCCCGCATAATAGCAGCCGACCCTAAAACGGAAAAGTGAATACGCAGGGGCGGGCCGGACGCTGTTCCCGCCCGCCCCTGTTCTTTCCGCAAATTTATCAGGAGGCGATCCTATGGGAGAAAAGAAAAAGAAAGGGTCGATCAGCTACGCGAAATGGGGCTACATCTTCATTGCGCCGTTCTTCATCATCTTCGCGGTATTCCAGCTGATCCCTCTGGCATCCACCATTTACTACAGCTTTTTTGAATATTACCGCAGCGGCCTGAAGATCATTGGCCCGAACTTTGTGGGCCTGAAAAACTACATTACCCTGTTCGCAACCGATCTGCCCAAGTACTTTGGCAACACGCTGATCCTGTGGATCATCGGCTTTATCCCGCAGATCGCCATTTCCCTGTTGCTGGCAACATGGTTCACCGATCTGCGCCTGAAGTTGAAGGGCCAGACCTTCTTCAAGACGGTCATCTACATGCCCAACCTGATCATGGCCTCCGCCTTTGCAATGCTGTTCTTCGCACTGTTCTCGGACAACGGCCCGGTGAACGCCGTGCTGCAGAGCATGGGCTGGATCAAAGAACCCATCAGCTTTTTGAACACCGTGTGGGGCAACCGCGGGCTGATCGGCCTGATGAACTTCCTGATGTGGTTCGGCAACACTACCATCATGCTGATGGCTGCGATCATGGGCGTGGATCCCACCCTGTACGAAGCGGCTGAACTAGACGGCTGCACTCCGAACCAGATGTTCTGGAAGATCACCATTCCGCTGATCCGTCCCATCCTTGTTTACGTCATGATCACCTCCATGATCGGCGGCCTGCAGATGTTCGATGTGCCGCAGATTTTGACCAACGGCAAGGGCGGCCCGGACCGCACCTCCACCACCATGATCATGTACCTGAACAACCACCTGTTCAGCAAGAACTACGGCATGGCCGGTGCAGTCTCGGTGGTGCTGTTCCTCGTGTGTGCAGTGCTGTGCGTTGTGGTCTACTTCTCCCTTACCAAGGAGGATGACGGCCTGACCCGCGCCCAGCGCAAAGAACTGAACGCCGCCAAAAAGGCAGCAAAAGGAGGGAAATGATTATGGCACACACTCCTAGAAATCAATCGGAAAAAGCAACACTGGCTGCACGCCGCGCATGGTGTTATCTGGTGCTGGTGCTCATCAGCTTTTTGTGCCTGTTCTTCTTCTATGTGCTGGTGATCAACTCCACCCGCACCCACTTCGAGATCCAGAAAGGCTTCTCGATGCTGCCGGGCAAATCGCTCATCACCAACTTCCAGAACGTGCTGGCCGATGCTAACATCCCTGTCATCACCGGCATCCGCAACAGCCTGATCGTCTCCGCCTGCTCGGCGGCGTTCAGCGTGTATTTCTCGGCCTTGACGGCCTACGGCATCTACGCCTATAACTTCAAATTCAAAAAGGCCGCGTTCGCCATTATCCTGCTGATCATGACCATGCCCACGCAGGTGTCCGCTCTGGGCTTTTTGCAGCTCATCACCAAGATGGGCCTGAAGAACAGCTTTATCCCGCTGATCCTGCCCAGCATTGCAGCGCCCACCGTGTTCTTCTTCATGAAGCAGTATCTGGACGCTTCCCTTCCCATGGAGATCGTAGAGGCTGCCCGCATCGACGGTGCAGGCGAGTTCTACACCTTCAACAAGATCGTGCTGCCCATTATGAAGCCCGCTCTGGCAGTGCAGGCCATTTTCTCCTTCGTGGCCAGCTGGAACAACTACTTCATTCCCGCTCTGGTGCTGGACAGCGCCGACAAAAAGACCCTGCCCATCCTGATCGCACAGCTGCGCAGTGCAGACTTCCTCAAGTTTGATATGGGCAAGGTTTACATGATGGTGGCTATCGCCATTCTGCCCGTCATCATCGTGTACCTGCTGCTTTCCAAGTTCATCGTCCGCGGTGTTGCTTTGGGCGGCGTGAAAGGCTGACGGCATTTTGCCGCAAACAACAAGAGGGTCCCGGAGAAAATTCCGGGACCCTTTTGCTGTGTTTAGGATATAAGGAATTTTTGGAAGAGATCAGGAGAAAAAACAAGGCATACACATTCTGTCGGAGGTTTTAAGGGGATAAGATTTACTCGCCGCGGACGGCTGCGAAACCTGCTTCCAGATCAGCAATGATATCGTCGATGTGCTCAGTGCCGATGGACAGGCGGATGGTGTTCTGATAGATCTGCTGCTCGGCCAGCTCTTCGTCGTTCAGCTGGCTGTGGGTGGTGGAAGCCGGGTGGATGACCAGACTCTTCACATCAGCAACGTTTGCCAGCAGGGAGAAGACCTTCAGGTTATCGATGAACTTGAATGCTTCCTCGCGGCCGCCTTTGATGTTGAAGGTAAAGATGGAAGCACCGCCATTGGGGAAGTACTTCTCGTACAGGGCGTGATCCGGGTGATCCGGCAGGGAGGGGTGGTTGACCTTCTCCACCTGCGGGTGGTTTGCCAGAAACTCGACTACCTTCTTGGTGTTCTCCACATGGCGCTCGATACGCAGGCTCAGGGTCTCGGTACCCTGCAGCAGCAGGAAGGCGTTGAACGGAGAAATGGTGGCACCGGTATCACGCAGCAGGATCGCACGGATGTAGGTGACAAAAGCTGCGGGGCCTGCTGCATCGGCAAAGGAAACGCCGTGGTAGCTGGGGTTGGGGTCAGCAATGTTGCCGAACTTACCGCTTGCCTTCCAGTCGAACTTGCCGCTGTCCACGATGATGCCGCCCAGCGTGGTGCCGTGGCCGCCGATGAACTTGGTGGCGGAATGGACGACGATATCTGCGCCGTGCTCAATGGGACGGATCAGGTACGGGGTGCCGAAGGTGTTATCGATGACCAGCGGCAGGCCGTGCTTGTGCGCGATGGCTGCAATGGCATCGATATCGGGGATATCGCTGTTGGGGTTGCCCAGAGTTTCCAGATAGACGGCCTTGGTGTTGGGCTGGATGGCATTCTCCACCTCAGCCAGATCGTGTGCATTGACAAAGGTAGTGGTGACACCGAACTGGGTCAGGGTGTGCTCCAGCAGGTTGTAGCTGCCGCCGTAGATGGTCTTCTGAGCCACGATGTGGTCACCGGCCTGTGCCAGTGCTTCGATGGTGTAGGTGATGGCAGCGGCACCGGAGGCGGTTGCCAGAGCAGCCACGCCGCCCTCCAGAGCAGCGATGCGCTTCTCGAACACGTCCTGCGTGGAGTTGGTCAGGCGGCCGTAGATGTTGCCGGCATCTGCCAGACCAAAGCGGTCTGCTGCGTGCTGGCTGTTGCGGAACACATAGGAAGTGGTCTGATAGATAGGCACTGCGCGGGAATCGGTTGCGGGATCGGCCTGCTCCTGGCCAACGTGAAGCTGCAGGGTCTCAAATTTATAGTTAGACATAGTATTTTACCTCTCCATTTGTACTTTTAGTATAATTTTCTGATACAAAAAAATCCCGATGCGTGATACATAAGCGCACCGGGCAAACACAATTCAAAGCGATTCTGTCAACGTCACATTCGGGTACACATTCGTGCACAGCAAGAGGGCATCGTACAGTTCACAGCAAGATGTTCTGCCCGGTCACCGCACATTCGCCCACAGCGGAAGTTTGCATGCAGCAGGTCGTTCCAAATCAGCTTCATATCCGTGCCCTCCTTTCCCGTAAAACTCTTTCCCACTCATCTACAAACCGGCACCTCTATCTGCTCTGTACCGGGAAGCAAAACCTTTGCTTTCTTTTTCCCACTAGGTTTGTGGATTTGTTGTTTGCATTATATTCTCTCTTACCCAGTTTGTCAATAGGTTAATTCCAGTTTTTTTCAAATTGAGTTTTCTGCACGATGGGCAGCCCGCATTTGCAGCATCCCGTTGTGCAGTTCCAACAGGAGTAACACTTCTGCTTCTTCGAAAATTTTTATTTTTCCATTGATAAAACCTTAAAATTTTATTGTTATACTAAAGCTGTTCCTTGCAAACGCCCTGCAAATCGTTTATTATGGTAGCGTTCTTTTTTATCATCAAAGGAGTTTTTTCGATGCTGCATCGTTTCTTTCATTTTTTAAAGCAGAGCCTGCTCGTTGTTCTTTGCATCCTGC
Organism: Faecalibacterium sp. AF27-11BH; assembly: GCF_003603005.1. NCBI lineage: Bacteria > Bacillati > Bacillota > Clostridia > Eubacteriales > Oscillospiraceae > Faecalibacterium > Faecalibacterium sp. AF27-11BH. The sequence continues at coordinate 49,355 of NZ_QVGS01000012.1, read as the reverse complement.
TGCTTGGCGGGCTGCTGGCAGGCGGCTGGTTCTTTTATCAGGGCAGGCAGCTGTACCGCAGTGCCGCCAGCAGTTACCCAGTGGCTTCCATGTACGACACCATCTGTGCCCGCGGGAGCTATACTTCCTACGATGCGCTGCCGCAGATCTATATTAACGCAGTCATCTGCACCGAGGACGAGCATTTTATGACCCACAAGGGCATCGACCCGGGGGCCATTGCCCGCGCCCTGCTGGCCGACCTGCGCACCCACTCGCTGGCTGAGGGTGGCAGCACCCTGACCCAGCAGCTTGCCAAGAACGAGCTGTTCACGCAGGACAAGCATCTGGCCCGCAAGGCTGCCGAGATGCTTGCTGCTTTTGATATTGAAAAGACCTACTCCAAGCAGCAGATCTTTGAGATGTACGCCAACACCATCTATTTTGGCAGCGGGTATTATGGCATTGCAGAAGCTGCCGAGGGCTACTTTGGCAAGGAACCGGCCCAGCTGACCGATGCCGAAGCGATCTATCTGGCGGGTATGCCCAACGCGCCTTCCACCTACGCCAGCAGCCCGGAGCTTGCCTTCAAGCGGATGCAGGTGGTGCTCAAGCGGATGGTCAAATGCCGCGTGCTCACCAAGCAGCAGGCCGATGCCATTGCCGCAGATGCTGAAAACTTAACGGTTTAAACAAAACACCGCGCCCTGTCTGCTGCGGATCAGACAAGGCGCGGTGTTTTGTTTTGCGGTATTTGATTTGGTAAAGGAGGAATCATGTTACCCGTTCAGGCGGTTGCGGCCCCGCCTGTCGGTAGCATTATCATACCAAAGAATTTCTGCGAAACCATGTTCTTTTTATGAAGATTTTGTAAACTCACTCCGGCGCTTTCATGCTTTCCACCATGCTGATATGCCGCACATGCCGCCGCATGGCAAAGCACACCACAAAGGTGAACAGCATCGTCAATGCCACTGCCAGCAGATAACTGTGGGGTGCAATGGTGCGAATAAACATCAGCTGATCCATTTCCACGGTCAGGACGATGAACCGGTGCAGCGGCACGCCCAGCAGCAGGCCCACGCCGGAGCCGATGAGGGACAAAAGCTCGATCTCGCGGAAGATGTAGCGGTACACTTCTTTGTCATAGAAGCCCAGAACCTTGATAGTGGCAAGCTCCTTTTTGCGCTCGGCAAGGTTGACGCTGATCAGGTTGTACAGCACCACCGCCGCCAGCGCCGCCGCGCACACGATGATCAGCACCACCACGTAGTTCAGGCTGCCGATCAGGCTGCCGAACATGGAGGTGGTGTCCTCGGTGAAGCTGACGCTGCTCACATAGTTGCAGTCCAGCAGCTTTGTGCGCAGGGCGTTGTACTCCGCCTCGGTGGTACAGCCGGTCAGGCCGTACACAGTATTCCACTCCGGCGTGCTGCCCAGCAGGGCCTGCAGCTGCGCATTGGAGAGATACAGCCGGGTGAACATGTAGTTCTCGGTAATGCCGGTCAGGGTCAGCGGCACGCGGCTCCCGTCTGCAGCCTCCACATAGAACGTATCGCCCACGCTCAGCTCCAGATTCAGGGCCGTTTTTTCGGTCAGGATCACGCTGTCCTCTTCAAAGGGAATGGGGTCGTGGCCCACCCGAGTGCGGAAGGTGAAGTATTCGGTCATCCGGGCATCGTCCTCCGCGCCTACGATGCTGACGTCGGCGCTCCCGCCCTCTTCATTATAAAGGGTGGTGGACTTTGTGTAGAACGCGCCCCAGCTGCGGACCGCACTGCTGCTGTCCAGCGTGTCGGCAAGGCCCTGCTCCATGGTCAGCGCCTTTTCATCGCTGAGCGAGATGGTGAGATCGTTGTGGGTCAGCTGCCCGGACTGCTTGTCCACGATGGGCAGGATGGAATCCTGAATGCCAAAGCCGATCAGCAGCAGCGCCGTGCAGCCCGCCACGCCCAGCACTGTCATGAAGAAGCGCTTTTTGTAGCGGAACAGGTTGCGGGCAGTGGTCTTTTGGGAGAAGCTCATGTGCTGCCACAGCGGGGTGATGTACTCCAAAAAGATGCGCTTGCCTGCCACCGGGGCCCGGGGCAGCAGCAAAGCTGCAGTCTTTTCCTTCAGGCTGGCACGGCAGGCGTTCCATGTAGCAAAACCGATGACGGCCGCGCTGATGGCTACGCTGGCTGCCGCCATGCCGGGGTAAAAGTGCAGCGTAAAGGTGGACATGCTGAAGATCATCTGGTAAGCATACCAGATGATGAGCGGGAACACCACAAAACCGATGACCATGCCCACGATGCTGCCCAGCACACTGGCGCTGAGGGCATAGAACAGATACTTGCCTGCGATCTTTGCGTTGGAGTAGCCCAACGCTTTCAGAGTGCCCAACTGCAGGCGGTTCTCGTCCACCATGCGGGTCATAGTAGTAGTGGCCACCAGCGCCGCCACCAGGAAGAAGAACACCGGGAACACCCGTGCAATGGCATCCATGCGGTCGGCATACTGCTCAAAGGTGACAAAGCTCACGGTGGAGCTGCGGTCCAGCACATACCACTCGCCGCTCTTGATCTGGCTCACCTGCTCCTCGGCATCGTTCAGCTGGGCAAGGCCGTCGGCCAGCTGCTGTTCGGCATCGGCCTTCCGGCTCTCGTACTCCGCGCGGGAATCGGCCAGCTGCTGCACGCCGTCGTTGTACTGCTGCCAGCCTTCGTCCAGCCGGGTGCGAGCCGCATCAAACTGGGTGTAGGCTGTGGCCGTGCCGGTGGTGAGCTGCAGCTGCCCCTGCAGAAGCTTTACCTTCATCTGGCGCAGTGCTGCCTTTGCCTCAGTCACCAGCTGCTCGTTGGAAAGGCTGGGCGAAGAGATCAGCCCCTGTGCATACATCTGGCGCTTGCCCTCGTCCAGCTGGGCCTGATAGCCGTTCAGCTGGCCGCTGATGTTGTCGTAAGCATCCTGCGCCTTCTGCAGGGCATCCCGCAGGTCGGTGTATTCCTCGTCGGCGGGCTCGGCCTCGTCCAGCGCCTTCTGCGCGTTGTGCAGAGCCGTTTCTGCATAGCCCAGCAGCGGGTCGGCCACCTTTTTCAGGTTCACCAGCATCTCGATCTGCTGCAGCTGATCCTCAAATTCCAGCAGTTGTTCCTCGCCGCTCACCAGCTCGTCCGCACCGCCCTGCATGGTGTCCGGCAGGGCCTTTTTGTTGGCGGCAAGCTCCGCTTCGCCCGCGTCCAGCTGGGCTTTGGCGCTGTCCAGCTGTGCCTGTGCATCGGCCAGCTGCTGTTCTGCCTCCGCAAACTGACGGTCTGCTTCGGCTTTTTTGTCGTTGTACTCGGCCCGGGCATCGGCCAGCTCTGCACTGGCATCCTCGATCAGCTCCGCCCGCCGGGCCGTGCACTGTGCGCCGCTGATGGCCTTTACCCTTGCGGCTGTGTCATCCACTGCTGCCTGATACGCGTCCGAGTAATTATCATACAGGCCGGCATTTTTTACTTTGAGATAGCACGCCGTATAATAATCCATGGTCAGGCTGCCCTCCGGCAGGAACACAATATCATCCAGCTGGCCGTCACCGGCGGTGCTGCTCTCCTTGTCCGTGGAAAAATGCTGCGGGTCCTGCACGGTGCCCACTACCGTGAACTGCTTCCGGCTCACATGTTCGGTGTCCTCCGGCAGGGTGAGCACAGTACCCGGTTCCACCGGGTCGCCGTAGCCCATCACATGCACCACGCACTCATCCGGGGCCTCAGGCATCCGGCCCGACAGCAGCACCAGACGGTTCATATTTTCTGCCGTGTCGGCCCCGGGGTCGGCGGGCAGCTGCTGCAGGCGCACCACCGCCGTCTCGCTCTGGCCCTGCCACTGGGCCTCCATGTCCTGATATTTCACCGGCTGCACAGCCTCCACGCCGTCCACGGCGGCAATGGCGGCAATGTCCTCCTCCGAAAGGCCCAGCGTGGACAGCACCCGCAGGTCGAACACGTTCTGCTGCACGTAGTATTTCTGCCCGGCGATGCGCATGCTGGGCGCAAAACTCATCAGGCCGGTCAGCATCATCACGCCCAGCGCTACGATGCCGAACAGCGAGACCATGCGGCTCAGGTTGTCCTTCATTTCCCGCAGGATGTTTTTACGATAACTTTTCAGCACAGCTCTCACCACTCAATCTCCTGCACCGGCACAGGGTGCTCGTTGACCTGATTGGAGACGATCTTGCCGCTGCGCACCTGAATGATGCGGTCTGCCATCGCCGTCAGGGCGGTGTTGTGGGTAATAACGATCACCGTGCGGCCGGTGCGGCGGCAGGTATCCTGCAAAAGGGCCAGCACCTGCTTGCCGGTCTTGTAGTCCAGTGCACCGGTGGGCTCGTCGCAGAGCAGAAGCTTGGGGTTTTTGGCCAGTGCGCGGGCAATGGACACCCGCTGCTGCTCGCCGCCGGAAAGCTGGGCCGGGAAGTTGTTCAGCCGCTCTCCCAGACCCACACTGCGCAGGGTCTCTTTGGGGTCCAGCGGGTCGCGGCAGATCTCGCTGGCCAGCTCCACATTCTCCAGTGCGGTCAGGTTCTGCACAAGGTTGTAGAACTGGAACACAAAGCCCACATCGTACCGGCGGTAGGTGGTGAGCTCTCTGGCGGTAAAGTGGCTCACGTTCTGGCCGTCCAGCCAGACGTTGCCCTCGTCGCAGCTGTCCATGCCGCCAAGGATATTCAGCAGGGTGGTCTTGCCTGCGCCGGAGGGCCCCACGATGATGCAGAACTCCCCCTTATCCACATAGAAATTCAGGTGGTCTGCGGCGGCGATCTTCACACTGCCGGTCTGATAGTATTTGCAAACGTCCTCAAACTCCACAAAATGCTCCATGGCGTTTTTTCCTTTCTATCGGGAATGCATACTGTTTCAATTTAACTATAACATCTCCCGGCAGACTTTGCAAAGACATCTGCGCAAATTTTCAAAAACTTAACAGAAAAGCGCAAAAAGGGCCGCTGCACATCCCTGCGTGCAGCAGCCCTTTCATCATTTGATCTCAGCGGTCAGCGCCCCACGATCAAATCGCGGCGGCAGCGCAGGCCCACGGTGAGGAAGGTGTTTTCGCCCAGTCGGCGCAGCACCACGCGGTCGGTGCCCTTCTGACCCTCCACCAGCAGAGACAGGTTCAGGGTGGTGGAGCCCTTCTCGGTCTGGACCACCAGCGTGCTCACACCCTCGTTCAGCAGGGTCTGCATGTCCTGCACGGTGGTGCGGAAGGTAGCAGAACCAGCGGGCACATCCAGCGTCAGCACGCTGTCCTTCTGGCGGGCAGTGTACAGCACTTCTCTGCCGAACAGGCCCTTGACGGTGTAGCGGGCCTCGCTCTTTTTTGCCGCTGCATCTGCGGACGGGGCAGCCAGCTCATCGCCGGAGATCAGCATGATATTGCCCTGAATGGGGTTTCCCTCCGGTGCGCCGTAGCCGCCGTAGGTGGGGTCCTTTTCGCCGATCGCCACATCGGCGCTGTGCAGGGCGATATCCCCCTGCACCATCTGCTCCTGCGGGGGCAGATAGCCTGCGGCAGCAGGGTCGTTGATGTCTGCCTCTGCGGCAAATGCGCCCACGCTCAGCATGGCGGCAGCACCCAGCACTGCAGCGGTGGTGGTGACGGTACGGACAAATTTATGGTTCAGTTTCATTTGGAATACCTCCGTTGACGGCGGTTTTACACCGCACATTTTTGTTTTGTGGAAAACCATGGTCTGCCATGCGGTGTAATACAAAACCGCCGCATCTGTCTTATAAACGGATGCGGCGGCGGGATTATTGCAGCAGGCTAAAAAAAATTTTTGGCAGCTCTGCCGCCGGGGTCACTGGGCCTGTGCCGGTTCCCGGTTCAGGATCTCCATGAACTCCTCGCCGGTGATGGTCTCCTTCTGGTACAGATACTGTGCCAGCTCGTCCAGCTTGGCGCGGTTGTCGGTCAGGATGCGGACAGCCTTTTCGTGCTGGGCCTTGACCAGCTCCACCACCTTCTGGTCGATTTCGCGCTGGGTCTGGGCCGAGCAGGCCAGCGAGGTGTCGCCGCCCAGATACTGGTTGTTCACGGTCTCCAGCGCCACCATGTCAAATTCCTTGCTCATGCCGTAGCGGGTAAGCATGGCGCGGGCAAGCTTGGTGGCCTGCTCAATATCGTTGGAGGCACCGGTGGTGATGGATCGGAACACCACTTCCTCGGCGGCGCGTCCGCCGGTAAGGGTGGCGATCTTGTTTTCCAGCTCTTCCTTGCTCATCAGGTAGTGGTTGCCCTCGTCCACCTGCATGGTGTAGCCCAGTGCGCCGGAGGTGCGGGGGATAATGGTGATCTTCTGCACAGGGGCAGAGTTGGATTGCTTGGCCGCCACCAGTGCATGGCCGATCTCGTGGTAGGCCACGATGCACTTTTCCTTGTCGGTAAGGATGGAGTTCTTCTTCTGGTAGCCTGCAATGACCACCTCGATGCTCTCCTCCAGATCGGCCTGGGTCACGCTCTTGCGGCCTGCACGCACGGCGCGCAGGGCTGCTTCGTTGACGATGTTGGCAAGTTCCGCACCGGATGCACCGGAAGCCATGCGGGCCACGGTGTTGAAGTCGATGCCCGGGGCCAGCGCCACCTTTTTGGCGTGCACTTTCAAAATCTCTTCGCGGCCCTTGAGGTCGGGCAGCTCCACCGGAACACGGCGGTCAAAGCGTCCGGGACGGGTCAGCGCCGGGTCCAACGAATCCGGGCGGTTGGTAGCCGCCAGAATGATGACGCCGGTGTTGCCCTCAAAGCCGTCCATCTCGGTGAGCAGCTGGTTCAAAGTCTGCTCACGCTCGTCGTTGCCGCCGAGATTGCCGCTGTTGCGCTTCTGACCGATGGCATCGATCTCATCGATGAACACGATGCAGGGGGCCTTTTCCTTGGCCTGCCGGAACAGGTCGCGCACCTTGGACGCGCCCATGCCCACGAACATCTCCACGAATTCAGAGCCGGAAATGGAGAAGAACGGCACGTTGGATTCGCCTGCCACGGCCTTGGCCAGCATGGTCTTGCCGGTGCCCGGCGGGCCCACCAGCAGGATGCCCTTGGGCATGGATGCGCCAATGCTCTCGTACTTGCCGGGGTCGTGCAGGTAATCCACGATCTCCTGCAGGTTTTCCTTTGCTTCATCCTCACCGGCCACATCCGCAAAGCGGATGCCGTGGGTGGACTGCACATAGACCTTGACGTTGGACTTGCCCACGCCGCCGAACATCATGGATCCCGGGCCGCCGCCGGCCTTTTCCATCAGCTTTTTGTTCATCTGGTTGCCGATGAAGCTGAACAACAGGATGGGCAGCAGGAACCAGATCAGGAAATTGAGCATCGGCGACCCCTGCTCCACGATCTCGCTGGAAAACTGTGCTCCGGCATCATACAGGCGCTGGGTAAGCTCCGGGTCGTTCATCAGGCCGGTCTTGTAGACCTGCTTTTCCTCTTTATCGGTAAAAATGATCTGATTGGATTCGATATCCACACGGCCGATGTTCTTTTCCTCGGTCATGGTCATAAAGGTACCGTAGTCCACTTCCTCCACCTGACGCTCGCTCATCCACGGCAGCAGCACAAGGTTGAGCAGCAGCAGGACCGCCAGCACGATGGCGTAGTAGATCGCCAGCGGCTTTTTGGAAGGTTTGACTTCTTTCATGTGGCAATTCCTCCTTTGGTTCCTGATGCAAGTAGTATAGCACAGTAAAACCGGGCGCAACAGCAATTCGAGCAGAACTTTCCAAAAACTTAGCAAATTGTTAACATTAACGCCTCGTGCACAATTTTGGGAAATTCTGCCCCTTATTTTGTGAAATTGTTTCATTTTGAGAATGAGTCAGATTGCTTGACACTGCCCGCGAATCATGCTAAACTTAGTCCACTTTGAAAAAAGCACAAATGCGTTGACGGGGAAAAAACGATTTTCTTCTGCGTACAGAGAGCCGCCGGGTGGTGCAAGGCGGGTGCAGAGGGTTTCGGTTACTGGCCCCTGAGCGGCAGGGCTGAACACACAAGTAGGCTCTGACGGATGTCCACCGTTACAAGGACAGCGATTCGCCGCAAAAAGCCGATCGTGCAAAGCGGCTGTGCCCAAAGGCGCAGCAAAGAGAGTGGTACCACGGGTGCCCTGTAGTTTGAACTTTACAGGCTCTCGTCTCTCAAGGTTTTCGCCTTGAAAGACGAGAGCCTTTTCGTATATCTGCCTTTTGGAAGCAGGCTTGCCCTCTCCGTCACGGCTTACGCCGTGCCACCTCTCCCAAAGTGAGAGGCCTTGGCAGTACGGCAAAGTTTTCGGTTTTGCCAAGGGCTCCCCCTTTGGGAGAGCTGTCGAACGAATGTGAGACTGAGAGGGCAAGGACGCTCACAAAGAGCATGGAGCAAGAAGTGTAAATCGTTTGGGAGGACGCACATTATGATGGACGCAACCAAGTACGCTCCGGGTTACTACCCGGTACCCGCAGGCTATGACAGCTGGGTAAAAAAGGATCACATTGAAAAAGCCCCCGCATGGTGCAGTGTGGACCTGCGCGACGGCAATCAGGCCCTGATCGTGCCCATGAGCCTTGAGGAAAAGCTGGAGTTCTTCCAGATGCTGGTCAAGATCGGCTTCAAGGAGATCGAGGTGGGCTTCCCTGCCGCCAGCGACACCGAGTACGAGTTCCTGCGCACCCTGATCGAGAAGAACATGATCCCCGAGGATGTCACCGTGCAGGTGCTGACCCAGTGCCGCGACCACATCATCCGCAAGACCTTCGAGGCCGTCAAGGGCGCACCCCGCGCGGTGATCCACTTCTATAATTCCACCTCTGTGGCCCAGCGCGAGCAGGTGTTCCACAAGAGCAAGGAGGAGATCAAGCAGATCGCCACCGACGGCGCAAAGCTGGTCAAGCAGCTCAGTCAGGAGTATGAGGGCAACTTCCTGTTCGAGTACAGCCCTGAGAGCTTTACCGGCACCGAGGTGGACTATGCCGTGGATGTGTGCAACGCCGTGCTGGACATCATGCAGCCCACCCCGGACCGTCCCATGATCATCAACCTGCCCGTTACCGTGGAAATGAGCATGCCGCATGTCTACGCAAACCAGATCGAGTACTGCGACAAGCACCTGAAATACCGCGACAGCGTGATCATCTCCACCCATCCCCACAACGACCGCGGCACCGGCGTGGCCTGCGCAGAGCTGGCCGTGCTGGCGGGTGCACAGCGGGTGGAGTGCTGCCTGTTCGGCAACGGCGAGCGCACCGGCAACGTGGACGCGGTGACGCTGGCCATGAACATGTACAGCCACGGCGTGGACCCCAAGCTGGACTTCTCCGATATGCCGGACATCTGCGCCACCTATGAGCGTGTGACCCGGATGCACATTTACGAGCGCACCCCCTACGCCGGTCAGCTGGTGTTTGCCGCCTTCTCCGGCAGCCATCAGGATGCCATTGCAAAGGGCATGGCCTACCGCAAGGAGCATGGCGAACACCGCTGGACCTGCCCCTACATCCCCGTTGACCCCCACGACATCGGCCGCACCTACGATGCCGATGTTATCCGCATCAACAGCCAGAGCGGCAAGGGTGGCATCGGCTTTGTGCTGGAACAGAACTTCGGCTACAATCTGCCGCCCAAGATGCGCGAGGCTCTGGGCTACAAGGTCAAGAGCGTTTCCGACCACAGCCACAAGGAGCTGAGCGCAAACGAGGTGCTGCACATCTTCGAGGATGCCTTCCTCAACCGCTGCAAGCCGCTCAACGTTCTGGAAGCCCACTTTGCACAGGTGGGCGGCATCACCGCCACCGTCACGCTGGAGCTGAACGGTCAGCGCAAGGTGGTCACCTCGGTGGGCAATGGCCGTCTGGACGCTGTGGCAAACGCCATCCAGAGCGCCACCGGCATGGAGTTCCACCTCGAGACCTACTCCGAGCACAGTCTGGACGAAGGCTCCACCTCCCGCGCTGCCTCCTACGTCGGCCTTGTCTGGGGCGATAACACCGTCACATGGGGTGCCGGTACGGATACCGATATCATCGTGGCTGGCATCAAGGCACTGGTGAGCGCCATCAATAATAAATAAAGAAACTCCCCCAGTCTGCTTCGCAGACAGCCCCCTCGGAGATGGGGCCCCTGGCAGTGCGGAAAAGCTTCCCGTTTCGCCAGAGGCTCCCTCCTTGAGGGAGCTGGCACGGCGCAAGCCGTGACGGAAGGAGTTCTACCAACAGATAAAAGGAGAGTACCATCATGGGAATGACCCTGACGCAGAAAATTCTTGCCGCACATGCCGGTCTTGCCGAGGTCAAGGCAGGCCAGCTCATCAATGCAAAGCTGGACATCGTGCTGGGCAACGATATCACCACCCCGGTTGCCATCAACGAGTTTGAAAAGGCCGGTTTTGACGGTGTGTTCGACAAAGAACACATTGCCATCGTGCTGGACCACTTTGTGCCCAACAAGGACATCAAGAGCGCAACCCAGTCCAAGCAGTGCCGCGAGTTTGCCAACAAATACGATATCCTCAACTTCTACGATGTGGGCCAGATGGGCATTGAGCACGCCCTGCTGCCGGAAAAAGGCATCGTGACCGCAGGCGACTGCGTCATCGGTGCGGACAGCCACACCTGCACCTATGGTGCACTGGGTGCCTTCTCCACCGGCGTAGGCTCCACCGACATGGCCGCCGGTATGGCCACCGGCATGGCATGGTTCAAGGTGCCCTCTGCCATCAAGTTCGTGCTCAAGGGCAAGTTCGGCCCCCGCGTCTCCGGCAAGGACCTGATCCTGCACATCATCGGCATGATCGGTGTGGACGGCGCGCTGTACAAATCCATGGAGTTCACCGGCCCGGGCGTTGCCAGCCTGACGATGGACGACCGCCTGTGCATCTGCAACATGGCCATCGAGGCCGGTGCCAAGAACGGCATCTTCCCTGTGGACGATGTGACCCGCAGCTACCTCAAGGGCCGCAGCCAGCGTGAGCCGGTGTTCTTTGAGGCCGACCCGGATGCCGAGTACGAAAAGACCATTGAGATCGATCTGGACAAGCTGGAACCCACCGTCAGCTACCCCCACCTGCCCGAGAACACCCACCTTGCCAGCGAGGGCAAGGACATCAAGATCGATCAGGTTGTGATCGGCAGCTGCACCAACGGCCGTCTGGAGGACATGGAAGCCGCCTACAACGTGCTCAAGGGCAAGCACATTGCCAAGGGCGTGCGCGGCATCATCATCCCCGCCACCATGGCCGTTTACAAGGAATGCATCCTGCGCGGCTGGACCACTGCCTTTATTGATGCAGGCTGCATCGTGTCCACCCCCACCTGCGGCCCCTGTCTGGGCGGCTACATGGGCATTCTGGCCGAGGGCGAGCGCTGCGTTTCCACCACAAACCGCAACTTTGTGGGCCGCATGGGCCATGTGAAGAGCGAGGTCTACCTTGCTTCTCCCGCCACCGCCGCCGCCAGCGCACTGACCGGCTGCATCACCGACCCCCGCACGGTCTGATCGGAAAGGAGCACAACAATGAACGCAAAAGGTTCTGTTTTCAAATACCCGGACAACGTGGATACCGATGTCATCATCCCGGCCCGCCACCTGAACACGCAGGATGCCAAAGAGCTGGCCAGCCACTGCATGGAGGACATCGACAAGGACTTCGTCAAGAAGGTGAAGGACGGCGACATCATGGTGGGCGGCTGGAACTTCGGCTGCGGCTCCTCCCGTGAGCACGCACCGCTGTGCATCAAGACCGCCGGCATCTCGGTGGTCATTGCCAAGAGCTTTGCCCGCATCTTCTACCGCAACAGCATCAACATCGGTCTGCCCATCATGGAGTGCCCGGAGGCTGTGGATGCCATCAATGCGGGCGACACCGTGAGCGTAGACTTTGACACCGGTGTCATTACCGACGAGACCAACGGCAAGGTGTTTCACGCCGAGCCCTTCCCGCCGTTCATCCAGGAGATCATCTCTGCCGGTGGACTGATGAAGTCCATCAAGGCGAAGCAGCAGTAACCCTCTCAGGCGCTTCGCGCCAGCTCTCCCAAAGGGCGAACTTTTTGCCATCTTCCCGAATGTATTTTCTTCTAGGATAAACAACGAACAATATCTTACCCGCCTGAAAAGCTCCCCCTTCGGGGGAGCTGGCAATGCCGCAGGCATTGACTGAGAGGGTTCAAACCGATAGAAGGAGTTTCCCAATGGAAAAAAACATTGCTGTCATCTGGGGCGACTGCTCCAGCCCGGAGATCGTCAAGCAGACCATCCGCGTGCTTGACAAGGTGGCCGAAAAGTACGGCCACACCTTCCACTACACCGACGCTGCCATGGGCGGCGAAGCCATTGACAAATACGGTGACCCGCTGCCCCAGCACGAGCTGGACAAGTGCCTTGCTGCGGACAGCGTCCTGCTGGGTGCCGTGGGCGGCCCCAAGTGGGAGGGCCTGCCCGGTGAGCAGCGCCCGGAGAAGGGCCTGCTGCGCCTGCGTGCAGGCATGGGCCTGTACTCCAACAACCGTCCGGCCAAGATCTGGCCGCAGCTGGCTCCTGCCAGTCCCCTGAAGCCCGAGATCGTGGCACAGGGCATCGATTTCATCATCGTGCGTGAGCTGATCGGCGGCGTATACTTTGGCAATCACGAGACCCACACCCTCGCCAGCGGTGAGAAGCAGGCCATCGACTCCATGCCCTACTCGGAGCACGAGATCGAGCGCATCGGCCGCATCGGCTTCGAGACCGCACGCAAGCGCCGCAAAAAGCTGTGCTGCGTGGACAAGGCAAACGTTTTGGACACCAGCCGCCTGTGGAGAAGCGTGATGCACCGCCTGCAGGCCGAATACCCGGATGTGGAATACAGCGAGATGTTCGTGGACAACTGCGCCATGCAGATCGTCAAGAACCCCGCCCAGTTCGACGTGATCGTTACCGAGAACATGTTCGGCGACATCCTGTCGGACGAGGCTTCCATGATCACCGGCTCCATCGGCATGATCCCGTCCTCCTCTCTGGGCGACGGCACCCGCGGCCTGTATGAGCCCATCCACGGCTCGGCCCCAGATATTGCGGGCAAAGACATCGTGAACCCCACCGCCTGCATTCTGTCTGCCGCCATGATGCTGCGCTACTCCTTCGGTATGGCCGAGGAGGCCGATGCCATTGAGACCGCCGTGAACAAGGTGCTGGACAAGGGCCTGCGCACCGCCGACAACATGAGCGAGGGCTGCATCTGCCTTGGCTGCACCGCCATGGGCGATGCCATTCTGGCCGAGATCTGAAAAAGACGAACCCTCTCAGTCACCTTCGGTGACAGCTCCCCCGAAGGGGGAGCTTTATCGGTGCTTTCCGTCAGATGCAAAAAGCTCTCCCTTTCGGGAGAGCTGGCAAAGCCATCAGGCTTTGACTGAGAGGGTTTCATACAACACAAAAGGAGCGGCTCCGCGCGGAGCCGCTCCTTTTATGTTATGTGTGCAATCAAATTTACTTGGTGCCGTAGATGCGGTCGCCTGCGTCGCCCAGACCGGGAACGATATAGCCGTTCTCGTTCAGGTGGTCATCCTCTGCACCGAGGTAGATATCCACATCAGGGTGTGCCTCGTGCAGGGCCTTGATGCCTTCGGGAGCGGCGATCAGGCCGATGAACTTGATGCGCTTTGCGCCATGCTTCTTGATCTGGGTGATGGCATCAATGGCGCTGCCGCCGGTAGCCAGCATCGGGTCCAGAACCAGAACGTCACGCTCTGCAATATCCTGCGGCAGCTTGCAGAAGTACTCCACAGGCTGCAGGGTCTCCTCGTCGCGGTACAGGCCGATGAAGCCCACCTTTGCAGCGGGCAGCAGGGTCAGCATACCGTCCAGCATACCCATGCCTGCGCGCAGGATGGGCACCAGAGCCAGCTTGCGGCCAGCCAGCACCTTGGTCTTTGCCATGGTGATGGGTGTTTCGATCTCCACCTCTTCCAGAGGCAGGTCACGGGTCGCTTCGTAGCACAGCAGGGTTGCGATCTCGCCAACAAGGTCACGGAACTCCTTGGTGCCGGTCTGCTTGTTGCGCAGAATGCTCAGCTTGTGCTGCAGCAGCGGATGCTCAACGATCATCGGGGTCATAAAAACACGCTCCTTATTTTAAATAGATAACTCTATCGGGTCCAAGATTACGATTTAAAACAGCTCCGCATACGCTTCGCCATGATCAGCGGTTCTCCAGTGCGGTCAGCTTGTCGATGCGGCGCTGATGGCGGCCGCCTTCAAACTCGGTGTTCAGGAAGAGATCCACCAGCTGGCAGGCAAGGCCGGGGCCGACCACGCGGCCGCCCATGCACAGAGCATTGGCGTCGTTGTGGCGGCGGGTATACTCGCAGCTGAAGCTGTCAGAGCAGCAGCAGGCACGAATGCCCTTGATCTTGTTTGCTGCCATGCTGATGCCCACGCCGGTGCCGCAGAACAGCAGTGCCTTGCTGCACTCGCCGCTCACAACTGCATCGCAGGCGGGCACGGCCATATCGGGGTAATCCACGCTGTCGGTGCTATGGGTGCCAAAATCGATGTATTCCAGCCCCAGCTCCTTCAGATGCGCCTTGACAGCTTCTTTCAGTTCAAATCCGCCGTGGTCAGCGGCCAGTGCAATGGGTTTTGCCATGGAAATGTTCCTTTCTCTCAGTCACGCAGGGTTTTATGCCTGCTCCTTGTTTTGGGCGGCATTGGCTGCAGCTTCTGCTGCAAGGCGCTCTGCGCGCTCCCGCTCGGCCTGACTCAGGCGGTGGTAGTCCGGCAGCACAGCCTCCGGCAGCACAGCCTTTCCGGCTTCGGCCATCTGCTTTGCCACAAGGGCCACTGCAGCAGCACGCCCGCCGCGCAGGGCCGCAGGTGCCTGCAGCACGCCCGGTACACTGCCGTATTTATTATAGCACAGAGATGCGCCATCACCAACAAAAAACAGGGGCTTTTTGCAATTTTCTACAAAATCGGCCAGATCTGCCACCGCCCGGGCATCGTCTTCCAGCAGGCGGCTGTGGGTGGCAAGGTCGAACGCGGCACTGTATACCTGCGCACGGCGGGCATCCAGTGCGCACAGCACGGTGCCCTCGCCCGTGTGGGCTGCGGCCAGTGCTTCCAGCGTGGAGACCGGTGCGCACAGCGTTTCCCGCGGGAAGGCCAGACCCTTGACCGCCGCCAGACCGATGCGCAGCCCGGTAAAACTGCCGGGGCCTGCGTTGACACCGTACAAGTCAATATCTGCACAGGTCATGCCGCACATCTTCAGGCAGGTGTCGATCATGGGCATCAGCGTTTCGCTGTGGGTCATGCCTGCGTCCAGATACACCTCGTACAGCAGGCGGTCATCCTGCAAAAGAGCCACACCAGCCGTTTTGCCCGCTGTATCCACAGCTAAGATGTTCATAGCGTTACCCCCTCAATGGTGATCCTGCGGGTATTTTCGTCCACGCGCTGGATATCCACCCGGATGGGGTTTTCCAGTGCCAGCAGGTCTGCAAAGTTCTCGCTCCACTCTGCTGCCACAATGGCCCCCTGATCCAAATAATCGTAAAAGCCTGCAGCACACAGGTCGTTCTCAGTGGAAATACGGTACAGGTCAAAGTGCGCCAGCGGCTTTGGGCCGCGGTAGTAGTTCACAATGGCAAAGGTTGGGCTGGACACCGGGTCGGTGCAGCCAAGGCCCTCGGCAAGGCCCTCGGTAAAGGCGGTCTTGCCCGCGCCCAGCCCGCCGGTGAACGCAACCAGCGAACCCGGTGTCAGCACTGCAGCCATACGGGCACCCAGCGCCACCGTCTCGGCGCGGGAGTGGGTGATATATTCTGACATGAAGCTTACCTCATTTTATAAAGCAAAAGGGACGGCAGAATGCTCTGCCGTCCTTTAGTATAATATACTTTGTGCAAAAGTGCAATGCCGTGTGTTGCTTACGCCGCCGCATCCACATCCGCTGCCGTGTAGGGGTTAGGCAGTGCAGCGCTTCGGTCTCCGCTGAGCATCGCATAGGATGCCGCCGCATGGGGCCGTCTGCCGCCCTGCTCGTTGTACCAGATGATATCATCGGTGCCGTAGATGCTCTTGGCATAGTCCACGGCCTGTTCCAGCGTTTCGCCCTCGATCATCCGGTTCACAGCGGCCCACAGCATACTGCGGGAATACACCGAGTAGACATTGTTCACATAGCCCATCACCGCCTTGGCACCGCCTGCCAGCAGGCCGTCTGCCATAGAGGTGTCCACATGGCCGTTCTTGCCGTAGAACTCGCAGGTCTCGCTGAGCACGATGCCATTGCCGCGGTAGGCACTGCGGAAGAAATCGCCGTTGACGGCATACATACCGTTCACCTTGACCACGCGGTGGGCCAGCAGGTCAAAGCCATAGCGCAGATCGCTCCAGAAATCCGATCTCTCGGTCAGCAGGATCAGCGGTTCCGTGGCGGTCTTTTTGAACAGCCAGCCGTATTCATAGGTGTAGTACGCGCCGTGGGTGCTCAGGATGCACAGGTCGTAACGGCCCATCCTGAGCAGGTCGGATACGGTAACGGTGGTATCCAGATCCGTCTGCAGGCCCACCGAATCCCAATAGGTCTGCATGTAGGCATAATACGGGTAGCGGGTGCTGTTGATCGTGTTGTCAAACGCATAATAGATCGCCGCCGTGCCCACCCGCTTGTTCTCTGCCAGCTCCTGCAGCTGGCTCTCGTCCAGCTCCGGCAGGGCTGCGGTGTTCTCCTCCTCCGGGTCGGTAAGCAAGATGCCGCCCAGCGCGCCGCAGCTGTAGGTAAAGCTGATCATGCCGTTTTCGGCATCGGTGTAGACAGATCCCTGCTTCACAAGGCCCTGTGCGGTCAGCGCATCCAGCTGCTGCAAAGCAGCATCTGTGCGCTCGTCCTCGGTCATCTGTGCATAGTCGCTGCCTCCGGTCAGTGCGGTCACAGCAGCATCTGCCTGCTGCATCTCGCGCACATCTGTGGCCGAAAGGCTCTGCTGCACAGCCGCCTGTTCTTCCGGCTGCTGTGCAAAAGCCGCTGTGGGCAGCGCTGTGAGCGCGAAAGCCAAAGCGCACAGTGCACACCCAAAACGGCGGAGCATATCGTGTTCCATTCCCATTTCCTCCGGGCATATCTGCCGCCCAATGCGGCACGCCGCCCTTTTCCAGCAGGCATCTTCCTGCCATTTTCTTTGCGCGGCAGGCGCTCTGCAAAGGAGCTTTCTGCTGCACCTTCATTGTAGATGGTGCGGTCTGCTTTGTCAAGCATTCGTGCGGATTTTGCAAAGCTGTCACACCCGGTGGATTGCAAACGGTGTGCAGGCTGTGTATAATAGGATAAACTGGGTTGGTATTGCCCGCTGCAGCGGCAAAACCCGGTGTGCATCTGGGAACGAAAGGTGGTGCTTTCTTGGAAAGCATTCGACAATATTTTAAACGAACGGATAAGATCTATCTGCTGCTGTGCATCTTCAGCAGCACCATGGCGGTGGTGGCTCTTGCCTCCTGGGCCGCAAAGCAGGGCAACGGCTTTGCCACGGACGAGATCACTGGTGCCATTACCGGCATCGGCGATTACCGCCGCGCGCTGGTGCAGGCGGCAGCAGCCGGGCTTGGCATCGTGATCGCGCTGCTGCTCTCCTGCATCGACTACCGCAGCCTTGTCAAGGTGTGGCCGGTGCATGTAGCCCTGACATGGGGTCTGGTGCTGCCCACGCTGTTCATCCGCAATGTGGCCATCGGCCCGCTGACCATCGGCTTCAACGCCGGTGACACCGACAACTATTCCTGGTACAAGCTGGGCGGCTTTACCTTCCAGCCCACGGAGCTGGCAAAGATCAGCTTTATCCTTACCTTTGCCATGCACCTGAACAATGTGCGCAGTCGCATCAACGAGCCAAAGGAGCTGGTAAAGCTTCTGCTGCATCTGGCCGTGCCCATCCTTATCATCCACATTCAGGGCGACGACGGCACCGCCATCATCTACGCCATCATCGGCTGCTGCATGATGTTTGCAGCGGGCCTGAGCTGGAAGTATATCATCGGTGCCATTTCGGCAGCAGCTGTGGCCGTGGCGGCGGCGTTTGCCTTTTTCAGCGATAAGATCGGCAAGGGCTACCAGTGGTACCGCATTCTGGCCGTTATCGACCCGGAGAATTCCACCGGCTGGGCACCCAACGAAGCCACCTGGAAAAACATCATCTACCAGCAGCAGCGCGGCGAGATTGCCATCGGCTCCGGCGGCATCTTCGGCAACGGCCTGTTCAGCGGCCGGTACTACAGCGTGCCCAATGCCCACAACGACTTTATTCTCAGCTGGCTGGGCAATGCCATTGGCTTTGTGGGCCTGTGCATCGTGCTGGGGGCACTGCTGGCACTGGTGATCAAGACCTTTGCCACCGGTGCGCGCAGCGAGGACCTGCTGGGCAGCTATATCTGCACCGGCATCGGCGGTGCTCTGATGGCGCAGATCGCAGTGAATGTGGGCATGAACCTGCGGGTGCTGCCGGTCATCGGCGTCACCCTGCCCTTCTATTCTGCGGGCGGCAGCTCGGTGCTGATGCTGTATATCTGCGTGGGGCTTGTGCTGTCGGTCTATATGCACAACACAAAGAGCCTGTTCGGGTAAGGCTCTGGCGCACCGGTCTGTCTGTTCATCGTTTTCCACCTCTGTGATCCGGTTTTTTCTGATATACCAGACAAAAAATGGTTCAACTCTCTTGCAATCCGCCTGTACACATGGTAAAATTGTACAGAAGTTTGCAGTTTTATTGTGCAATAGGTGCAATAACTGTGTGGGAGAGTTTGGGGCTCTCCTGTTTTCATGTTATAGGATCAATGGAGTGAATCTAAGTATGACAACTGTAACCACTGCGCCAGAAGCGGAATACTGGCTGCAGACCGGTTGGATGGAGGAACCCGGCGCAGAGCTTGGCATCCGCAAGCCGATTACGATCGATCGTAAGACGAATCTTCACGAGCACCGCGCCTACTGGTGTGTGCGCCGTGCACAGGATATCTTCTTTTCTCTGCTGGCGCTGATCGCACTTTCCCCGCTGATGCTCCTCACCTGCATTGCAGTCTGGATCGACAGCCCGGGTGCAAGCCCGGTGTTCAGCTAGCTGCGGGTGGGCCGCAACGGCAAGCTGTTCCGGCTGTACAAGTTCCGTTCCATGTGCCCGAACGCTGAGAGCAAGCTCAACGATCTGCTGCAGGACAACGAGATGGACGGCCCGGTGTTCAAGATGAAGGACGATCCCCGCATCACCCGGGTGGGCCATTTCATCCGCAAGACCAGCATCGACGAGCTGCCTCAGCTGGTGAACATCCTCATGGGCGATATGAGCATTGTGGGCCCGCGCCCGGCGCTGCCCCGTGAGGTGGCCCAGTACACGCCCTATGAATGGCAGCGGCTGTACGTGACACCGGGCCTTTCCTGCTACTGGCAGATCGCCCCGCACCGCAACCAGCTGAGCTTTGAGGAGTGGATGGCGTTGGATGTGAAGTATGTCAAGGAGCGCAGCTTCCTGGTGGACTGGAAGATCATCTTTGCAACCTTCCGTGCGGTGCTGTTCGGCCACGGAGAATAAATTTTTGCCTGAGAAGTGACAAAGCCTGTCTGCTTTGCCGCTTTCTTTTTTATCTATAGGCCTGCAGGAAAAAAACAGAGGAACGACGCGGGGTCGTCCCTCTGTTTTTGCTTAGATCATCAAATTACTTCAGCACAGCGCCCAGATTTGCACTGGTGACCATGCGTGCGTAGCGGCTCAGCCAGCCTGTCTTGATGTTGGGTTCGGGTGCAACATACTTTGCCTTGCGCTGGGCCAGGACTTCGTCGCTGACCTCCAGCGTGATGGAGGCATTGGGGATATCAATGTTGATGGTATCTCCCTCCTCGATCAGGCCGATGGGACCACCGGAAGCAGCCTCCGGGCTGACATGGCCGATGGCTGCGCCGCGGCTTGCGCCGGAGAAGCGGCCGTCGGTGATGAGGGCCACGGTCTTGTCCAGCTTCATGCCGGCCAGTGCGGAGGTGGGGTTCAGCATCTCACGCATACCGGGGCCGCCCTTGGGGCCTTCGTAGCGGATGACCACCACATCGCCCGGGACGATCTTACCCGCGTAGATGGAAGCAATGGCCTCGTCCTCGCTGTTGAACACGCGGGCCGGGCCGGAATGCTGCTGCATCTCGGGGGCCACGGCGCTGCGCTTGACCACACAGCCGTCCGGTGCAATGTTGCCCCACAGGATCTGCAGACCGCCGGTCTGGGAGTAGGGGTTGTCGATGGGACGGATGGCCTTGTCGTTCAGGATGTGTGCGCCCTTGATGTTCTCGCCCAGCGTCTTGCCGGTAACGGTGGGCACATCCAGATCCAGCAGGCCCTTCTTGGCCAGCTCTACCTGCACGGCGGGGATGCCGCCTGCGGCGTACAGGTCCGGCATGTGGGTGGGGCCGGCCGGTGCCAAATGGCACAGGTTCGGGGTCTTGGCGCTGATCTCATTGAACAGCTTCAGGTCGATGGGCACACCAGCCTCATAAGCGATGGCCAGCAGGTGCAGCACGGTGTTGGTGGAGCAGCCCAGAGCCATATCGCAGGTCAGAGCATTGCGGATGGAGCGCTCGTTGATGATCTGGCGTGCGGTGATGCCCTTCTTG
Source organism: Faecalibacterium sp. AF27-11BH (assembly GCF_003603005.1). Taxonomy (NCBI): domain Bacteria; kingdom Bacillati; phylum Bacillota; class Clostridia; order Eubacteriales; family Oscillospiraceae; genus Faecalibacterium; species Faecalibacterium sp. AF27-11BH. The sequence continues at coordinate 28,747 of NZ_QVGS01000012.1, read as the reverse complement.
ACCATATCCATAATGGCCATACCGGCGTGCTTTGCCAGCTGCAGACGCTTGGAGTAGACGGCAGGAATGGTGCCGTTGCCGGGCAGTGCGATGCCGATGGCCTCGCACAGGCAGTTCATGCTGTTGGCGGTGTACATGCCGGAGCAGCTGCCGCAGCTGGGGCAGCAGTTGCAGGTGCAGTCTTCCAGCTGATCCTCGGTGATCATACCGGCCTTGTAGGCACCCACAGCCTCGAACATCTTGGAAAGGCTGACCTCTTCGCCGCCGTAGGTACCGGCCAGCATGGGGCCGCCGGAGCAGACCACAGCGGGCACATCCATGCGCACCGCTGCCATCACCATGCCGGGCACGATCTTATCGCAGTTGGGCACCAGCACCAGACCGTCCAGCTGGTGGGCCATGAGCATGGTCTCCACACTGTCGCAGATCAGCTCACGGGATGCAAGGCTGTACTTCATGCCCACATGGCCCATGGCGATGCCGTCGCACACGCCAATGGCGGGGATCAGGATGGGGGTGCCGCCTGCCATCTCAACGCCGGCCTTGACGGCATCGGCGATCTTGTCCAGATTCATATGGCCGGGCACGATCTCGCTGTAGGCGCTCACCACGCCGATCAGCGGGCGCTCCAGCTCTTCCTTGGTGTAGCCCAGTGCGTAGAACAGGCTTCGGTTCGGGGCGCGCTCCGAACCCTTGGTCACATTGTCGCTTCTCATTGTTTATTCCTCTTTTTCTTATAGCAAAAGACTCCCTCCCAAAGGAGGGAATCTTTCCTGATTTTATCACAAGTTTTGGCTGAACTCCTTCCGTCATCGCTTGCGCGATGCCACCTCCCTCACGGAGGGAGGCTTCACGCTGCGATCAGGCAAAAGGCTCCCTCTTTGAGGGGGCTGTCGCCGCAGGCGACTGGGGGAGTTGATTACTTCTTCAGCCAGCTCATCATGCCGCGCAGCTCTGCGCCGACCTTCTCGATGGGCAGCTCTGCTTCCATGCGGCGCTTTGCCAGGAAGTGCACCTTGCGGCCGCCGTTGGGGCTCATCTCGGTCAGGAACTCGGAAGCGAAGGTGCCGTCCTGGATCTCGGTCAGAACCTTCTTCATCTCCTTGCGGGTCTCGGCGGTGATCAGGCGCTTGCCGGTGCGGTAGTCGCCGTACTCAGCGGTGTTGGAGATGGAGTAACGCATCTTGGAGAAGCCGCCCTCGTTGATCAGGTCAACGATCAGCTTCATCTCGTGGCAGGTCTCAAAGTATGCCATCTCGGGCTCGTAGCCAGCTTCCACCAGCGTATCGAAACCGGCGTGGATCAGCTCGGAAACGCCGCCGCACAGCACTGCCTGCTCGCCGAACAGGTCGGTCTCGGTCTCCTCCTTGAAGGTGGTCTGCAGGATGCCTGCACGGCCAGCGCCGATGCCGGAAGCGTATGCCAGAGCAATATCCTTAGCCTTGCCGGTGTAGTCCTGCTCCACGCAGATCAGAGAGGGGCAGCCCTCACCCTCGGTGTACAGGCGGCGGACGATGTGGCCGGGGCCCTTGGGAGCGATCATGATAACGTCCACATTCTTGGGAGCGGTGATGGTCTTGAAGTGGATGTTGAAGCCGTGTGCAAAGGCCAGTGCCTTGCCCTCGGTCATGTAGGGAGCCACCTGCTTGTTATAGATGTCGGCGCACAGCTCGTCGGGCACCAGCATCATGACAACGTCGCCGGCCTTGGCAGCTTCTTCCACTTCCATGACCTTGAAGTTCTCGTGAGTTGCTGCGAACTCAGAAGCCTTCTCCCAGTGAGCAGAGCCCTTGCGCAGGCCGACGACGACGTTCACGCCGCTCTCGGCCAGGTTCTCGGAATGGGCGTGGCCCTGGCTGCCGAAGCCGATGACAGCGATGGTCTTGCCGTCCAGCACGCCGAGGTTGCAGTCGGAATCGTAGTATTTCTTGATAGCCATGGTAGTTGTTCTCCTTTTTGTTTTGTGTTTATTCAGTGGCTGATTGTAAACGATCTTATATTTTCGCTCACTGTGGAGCGGAAAAGCTCAGGTCCGTTCCGGGCAGTGGGTCCCCGGCAGAGGCAGCTGTGCTTCGCGCACCTCCTGCGGAGGCTTCTGCATATGCTGATGCATCCCGCCGCGCTCCAGTGCGGTAACGCCGGTGCGGCACTGCTCCAAAATTTTGTAATCTGTAAACATTTTCAGGAAGGCATCGATCTTATCCGGCTTGCCGATCAGCTCGAACACCATGCTGTCCGGCGAAAGGTCGATGATCTTGGCCTTGTAGATACTGGCGATCTCCCGCAGCTCGCTGCGGTTGTGCACATCGGATGCTACCTTCAGCAGCAGCAGTTCCCGTTCCAGAGATTTTTCGCCGTCCAGCACGAACACCTGACGGGTAACTTCCAGCCGTTCGGTCTGCAGGATCAGCTGGCTGAGTGCCTTTTCGTCGCTGGTGATGGTGACCGTGATGCGGCTGACTGCCGGGTCGTTGGTGGCCGAGACCGTCAGGCTGTCGATGTTGAAGCCGCGGCGGCAGAACAGGTTGGACACACGGGCCAGAACACCGCTCTGGTTGTCCACCAGCAGGCTGATGACCCTGCGCTTGTTGGATTCCATATTGCTGTGCCCTCCTTATTCCATGATGATATCGTTGATGTCGCCGCCGCCGGGGATCATGGGCAGCACCTTTTCGTCCTTATCGATGATGCACTCGATCCATGTGGGGCCCTTCTGCTTGAGCGCATCCGCAAAAGCAGCCTGAAACTCCGGAAGGTTGGTGCAGCGGTAGCCCTTCAGGCCAAAGCCGTCTGCCAGCTTGACGAAATCCGTCTTGCGGTGGGGGTCGGTCTGGCTGTAGCGCCTGCCGTAGAAGGTGGTCTGCCACTGGCGCACCATGCCCAGCACCGAGTTGTTGAAGATCACGGTGATGATGGGCAGCTCGTAGCTCACAGCGGTGCAGGCCTCGTTCAGGTTCATGTGGAAGGAGCCGTCACCGGTGAACATGACCACCCGCTGATCCCGGCCAAGGGCCATCTGTGCGCCGATGGCAGCACCGTAGCCAAAGCCCATGGTACCCAGACCGCCGCTGGTGATGAAGCCGCGGCTCTTGGCGTGGCGCAGATACTGCGCTGCCCACATCTGGTGCTGGCCCACATCGGTCACATACACGGCCTCCGGGCCACACTGATTGCACACCTCTCCGATGACCTGATGGGGCATCAGGCGGGTGGGGTCGGACACCGGGTGGTAATCCTGTGCCTGCCACTCGTGGATCATGGCCATCCACTCCGGATGCTTTTTCTCCTTGATCTGGGGCAGCATGGCGTTCAGCACATAGGCCGCATCGCCCACGATGGAAAGATCGACCTCCACATTCTTGCCCAGCTCACTAGGGTCGATGTCGATCTGGATGATGGTGGCGTTCTTTGCAAAGGTCTTGGGGTTCAGGGCCACACGGTCCGAGAAGCGGGTGCCCACTGCAATGAGCACATCGCAGTCGGCCACAGCGCGGTTGGAGGTGTAGCAGCCGTGCATGCCCACCATCCCGATGTTCATCGGGTCGCCGTAGGGCACGACGCCTGCGGCCATCAGGGTATAAGTCGCAGGGATCTCGGCCTTCTTCAGCAGGTCGCGCAGGGGCTGGCAGGAAGCTGCGCTGCGCACGCCGCCGCCAAAGTAGACCAGCGGGCGCTGGGCCGCATTGATAAGATCCGCTGCCCACTTGACCTGCTCCGCGTTGAAGGTGGTCACGGTGCGGATGGGCTCCGGCTTTTTGGGGGTGAACTCGCATACCGCCGCCGTCACGTCCTTGGGGATATCCACCAGCACCGGGCCCTTGCGGCCGCTCTGTGCAATACGGAAGGCAGAGCGCATGGTATCGGCCAGCTCTTCCACCCGGCGCACCGTGAAATTGTGCTTGGTGATGGGCATTGTGATGCCCTCAATGTAGGCTTCCTGAAAGCTGTCCCTCCCGATCCCGTCCGTGGTCACGTTGCCGGTAAAGGCTACCATGGGCACCGAGTCCATATAGGCCGTGGCAATGCCGGTGACCAGATTGGTGGCACCCGGGCCGCTGGTAGCCAGCACCACGCCGGTGCGGCCGGTCGCGCGGGCATAGCCGTCTGCCGCATGCGCCGCACCCTGCTCGTGGGCGGTGAGCACATGGGTGATGCGGTCCGAATTTTTGTACAGCTCATCGTAAAGGTTCAGCACTGCGCCGCCGGGATAACCAAAAAGGGTGTCCACGCCCTGCTCGCAGAGGACCTCCACAAAAATCTGAGAACCATTCAACTGCATGGTGAGTTTCTCCTGTTTTCCTAACCTTTTTCCACTTTTTACACGTTCCCGGGGAGCTTCTTTTTAAAAGAAAAGGCCTTTGTCCCCTGTTATCAAGAGACAAAGACCTTGTGATCATCAAGCTCTCTGCGGTACCACTCTCGTTGGCGTGCTGTGCACACCCTCTCACGGGCTTCCAACAAAGCCCTGCACGGTAACGGCTGCAACCGGCGCTGCTTACAAGGGTTTTGCACCCGTTGGGCAGGCTGCTCCGGGATGATTTTCCGCACGAAGCACTGACTGCCTTGCACCAGACGGCAGCTCTCTGAACAGTGGGGATCGTGTGGTACTTTTTCCCATCTGCGCATTTGTTGATGTAAATTATACTATAAATCGGCCTTTTGTCAATCGACAATTTGTAACCTGAATCACCCCAAACATGAAGTTAATTGAACACCTCTTGCGCCATAGCACAATGCGCTGTATACTTCTGATATGCGCGCCTGCGCGTTTAATTTAAGACCAACTAGAGGACAGGAATATGAAATTGAGAGAATGGAATGCCCGGCTGCACGGGCTTGTTGTTTTCCGCAGCCTGCTGGACGACCCCGTTGTGGCAAAGCTTGTGGACCTGACCGACCGCATGGAAGCCGGTGCGCCCGGCTATGGCCCGGTGTGCGACGCTGTGGCCCAATTTGAAGCCGCACTGTTCGAGCACACCACCAACTGGGGCAGCTACCTCAGCGCCGCTGTGCTGGAAGCCGAGACCGTCTGCGTGCGTCAGGCTGCATCGGGCACCCTTGCCCCTGCACTGCAGACCGCGCTGGACAGTGAACTGACTTTTCTGCAGGCTCTGTGCGGCCTGACGCTGGACGAACTGCTGGTCGCTGCCGGTTCTGCCACAGGGCAGGCGCAGGAGCTGGCTTTCCTGCCCCGGTGGGAGACCTCCGGCATCGACCTGCCTGCCGCCTACGCCCAGCGAATGAGCGAAGTGGGAAAAAAGGGCTACGGCATGTTTGCCAAGCACCATGTGTTCACGGTAGAGAGCGGCCATCTGGTGCCGGTGAAATACCCGGACCCCCAGCGCCTTTCCGAGCTGCCCGGCTACGAGAAGGAGCGCGAAAAGGTCATTGCCAACACAAAGGCCCTGCTGGCCGGGATGCCCGCCAACAATGTGCTGCTGTACGGCGATGCAGGCACCGGCAAGTCCAGTGCGGTGAAAGCCATTGCCAATGAGTTTGCACCTGAAGGCCTGCGGCTGGTGGAAGTGAAGAAGAACCAGCTCTACCAGATCCCGGATCTGATGGACAAGCTGGCCGCGAACCCGCTCAAATTCATCCTGTTTATCGACGACCTGAGCTTTACCGCCAACGACGACAACTTTGCCGCCCTGAAGGCCATTCTGGAGGGCAGCGTGGGCGGCAGAGCCAAGAACATTGCGGTATACGCCACCTCCAACCGCCGCCACCTTATTAAAGAAACACTGACCGACCGCACCGGCGACGACATCCACGAAGCCGATACCCGGCAGGAGCTGATGAGCCTTTCCGCCCGATTCGGCCTGACGGTCACTTTCCAGCGGCCGGAGAAGGCCCGGTTTGAGACCATTCTGGCCGAACTGGCAAAGCAGCACGGCATCGACATGCCGATGGATCAGCTGCTGGTCAAAGCCGAAGCCTTTGCCATCCGCGCCGGCGGCCGCAGCCCCCGCGTGGCAAAGCAGTTTATTGAGCAGTGCGAGGCGGGCGTGCAGAAGTAATTAGTTTGTCTTTATTTTAACATCAAAGTCTCTGACAAATCTTTCACAAAATGCCGAGAAGTCGTGAATTTTTTCACCTTCTCGGCATTCTTTGTCTATTTTTTATTTATCGGTAAAAAGCCTTGCATTCTATTGAAATTCAGGCTATAATATGGCCAACATCAGCCAATTGATATATCAACTGAGCGCTTCTGGAGGGCAACTATGGGCTTTTTAACGGGTAAGACCGCTATCATCACCGGCGCAGGCCGCGCCGTACTTTCCGATGGCAGCTGCGGCTCCATCGGCTATGGCATTGCCACCGCCTTTGCAAAAGAGGGCGCAAATCTGGTCATCACTGGCCGTAATGTAAAAAAACTGGAAGAGGCAAAAAACGAGCTGGAAGCCAAGTATGGCATCCGCGTTCTGCCGGTGCAGGCAGATGTGTGTGCAGGCACCGACAACGAAGCCACCGTGCAAAATGTCGTCAATCAGGCTGTGGATATCTTTGGTAGCATTCAAGTGCTGGTGAACAACGCACAGGCATCCGCTTCCGGCGTGCCGCTGGCAGAGCACACCACCGAGCAGTTTGATCTTGCCCTTTATTCCGGCCTGTACGCTGCATTTTACTATATGAAAGCCTGCTATCCCTATCTGGCCAAGTCCAAGGGCAGCGTGATCAACTTTGCATCCGGTGCAGGCTTGTTTGGCAACTTTGGCCAGTGCTCCTACGCTGCCGCCAAGGAGGGCATCCGCGGCCTGTCCCGCGTGGCCGCTACTGAGTGGGGCAAGGATGGCATCAATGTCAACGTGATCTGCCCACTGGCCTGGACCGCCAAGCTGGAGCAGTTCCAGCAGGCATACCCGGATGCGTTCAAAGCCAACGTCAAGATGCCGCCCATGGGCCACTATGCCAACCCCGAGACCGAGATCGGCCGGGTATGCGTGCAGCTGGCCATGCCGGACTTCAAGTATCTGTCCGGCGAGACCCTCACGCTGGAGGGCGGCATGGGTCTGCGCCCGTAATTGCTCTTCTCATTCTTCCTCATACATGCAAAAGGGGCTGTGCCAGCGGCACAGCCCCTTTTGTGTTTAGGCCTGATCATTCGCGCACGGCGATGCACTCGATCTCCAGCTTTGCGCCCTTGGGGATGGCGGCCACCTGCACGCAGCTGCGGGCAGGGAATGGCTCAGCAAAGGCCTTGGCATACACGGCATTCACAGCGGCAAAATCGTTGATATCGGCCAGAAAAATGACAGTCTTGACCACATTTGCCATGGAAAGGCCAGCCTCGGCCAGAATGGCCTTGAGGTTTGCAAGGCTCTGTGCAGCCTGCTCTTCAACCGTATCGGCCATCTTGCCGGTAGCAGGGTCTACCGGGATCTGGCCGGAAACAAACACCATATTGCCCAGATCGATCGCCTGGCTGTAAGGGCCGATGGCTGCGGGTGCGTTGGAAGTGGAAACGACTTTCATGATAAAACGTTCCTTTCTTTTTTCTTCTATTATACTCTTTCGCTCACAAGCTGGAAACCCTCTTTTGCAAGCTCTGCGCGGATCTGCTCGATCTGCTCGGCATCGCGGGTCTCAAGAGTGAGCTTGAGGAAGCAGCTGGAAATGGGCATGTTGGGATCGGAGCCATCGTGCTGCACCGACACCACATTGCTGCCGCAGCGGGAAACGATCTCCGCCACCTTCTTGAGCTGGCCGGGCTTGTCCTCCAGCGCAATGGTCATGTTCGCCTTGCGGCCGCTCATGACCAGACCACGGGTGATCACGCGGTTGAGGATGTTCACATCGATGTTGCCGCCGGAGACGACGCAGGCCACCTTTTTGCCCTCGACCGGCAGCTTGTGGAACAGCACTGCAGCCACCGGCACGGCTCCGGCACCCTCGGCAACCAGCTTCTGGTTCTCCATCAGCGAGAGGATGGCGGCAGCGGTCTCATCCTCGCTCACGGTCACGATGTCGTCCACATACTGCTCACAGATCTGGTAGGTCAGCTCACCGGGAGTCTTGACCTGAATGCCGTCTGCAAAGGTAGAAACGGCTTTCAGGGTCTGGTACTTATGCTCGTGCAGGCTGCGGTACATGCTGGGTGCACCCTCGGCCTGTACGCCATAGACCTTCACCTCCGGGCGCAGACTCTTGATGGCAAAGGCCACGCCGGAGATCAGGCCGCCGCCGCCCACCGGCACAACGACCGCATCCACATCCGGCAGCTGATCCAGAATTTCCAGACCAATGGTTCCCTGCCCCGCGATGACCTGCTCATCGTCATAGGGGTGGATAAAGGTCATGCCGGTCTCTTCCTGCAGCTCCACAGCCTTGTCGTGGGCATCATCGTAGGTGCCGGGCACCAGACACACCTCTGCGCCCAGATTCTTGGTATTCTCCACCTTCATGATGGGGGCACCGTCCGGCATACAGACGATGCTCTTGATGCCGCGACGGGTAGCAGCCAGCGCCACGCCCTGTGCGTGGTTGCCGGCAGAGCAGGCGATCACGCCCTTGGCGCTCTCCTCCTCGGAAAGCTGGCTGATCTTATAGTAAGCACCGCGCACCTTAAAGCTGCCGGTGGCCTGCAGGTTTTCGGTTTTCAGGTACAGCTGGCAGTCCTTGGAGAGCTTGGGTGCCTCGATGAGGTCGGTCTTGCGGGCAACATCCTTGAGCACAAAGGCTGCATGGTAGATCTTATCCAGAGTCAGCATGGTTTTCTCCCTCTATTTTTATCGTTCCCTGCTCTGCGGCTTTTCCGCCCTCAGAGCCTTTATTTCTGGCTTATTATGCATGTTTCTCAGTATAGGTTAATAAAGTTGATTTGTCAAATGAATTCCCTTCACACCTGAAACCTAAAAAGAGAACTGCCGCAGGCATACCGCCCACAGCAGTTCTCCGTGTTTTTGTGTTTTTAACGGCCGCGGCCACCGCCGCCGCCGTGGCTGCCGCCGCCGCCCATTCCACCGAACGAGCCGCCGCCAAAGGAGCCTCCGCCAAAGCTGCCGCCACCGAAGGACCCGCCGCCAAAGCTGCCGCCCATGGGAGGCCGGGGCGGACGGCGGTTATTGTTCCGGGGTGGGCGGGGCCGGTCATTGCGGGGGCCGGGGCCATAGCCCGGGCCGTATCCGGGGCCGAAGCCGGGGCCCGGAGGGGGCGGCGGGCCGGGACGGTGCCGACGGGCCGAACCTGCCATGTAGCCCCATGCGAAGGGACCCCAGTTCCAGCCTGCTGCGTGGCCGATGGGTGCAATGAACACCCGGAACACGAACAGTACGATGATCAGCATCACCATCAGGGACATGAACAGGATCACGATACCCAGAACGACATCCTCAAAGGTGGTGGGGCCGTCGTCCGGCTGGGCATAGCTGCCATTATTGCCCGAAAGGCTGACGCCGTAGATGTCTGCAATGGTGTCGGCCACATTGTTGGCACAGGTGATTACTGCATCGCTGTAATCGCGGTTAACAAAATCACCTTCCATGGTCTGAGCAAGGGCACTGGCCTGACTTTCCAGCGTGGTGTTGCGGAAGCCGTCGCCGTAGGTCACGTAGTAATCGCCGTCCTCGTAGATGGGCGATTCCATCACCAGCAGGATCAGCACACCGTTGTTCTCGGAAGCCGAGCCGATGCCCCAGGCGTTGAAGGCCTGTGTTGCATAATCCTCAGTGGAATAATTACCCGTATAATCTACAGTCAGTACGCCGATCTGTGCTCCGTTGCAGCTGGACTGCAGCTGGTTGTTCAGATCAACGATGGTCTGGGTAGTGCTGTCGCTCAGGATGTTGGCATCATCCACCACACATTCGTCTTTGGGCAGGTCCGGCAGGCTGGCGGCGGCAAGGGCCGCCGGGCACAGGGCCGCTGCGCCCACCACAAGGGCCAGCACCAGAGCGCTTACGCGTTTTGCAAAATTTTTCATGCGAAGGGTTCAACCTCCTTTACACCGGCAATGGCTCCCAGCACGCTGGCCGGGAAGCCGCCGGTCTCTTTCTGGTAGTCGTAAACGGCATCGTTGTATTTCAGGGTGCCGATAATGGTAGCCGCACTGTTGAACTGGCCGTACTGGCCCTGCACCGCGCCCATCTTCATGGGGTCTGCGGCCTGCTCCTGCAGCTTTGCGTAGAGCTGGTCGATCCGCGACCCCAGCACCTCGTTGGCCTGATACAGCGCATGCATCGTGCTGCCCTGATAATAGGGCAGCGAGGTGAGTGCCTGACTTTTGCCGCCGTTCTGCACGGCTTCCAGACAGGCGGTAAAATCGCTCAGCGCGCTCTGTGCGGCCTGTACCTCGGCACTGTCCGCTCCCAGTGTGCTGCTGGCGGTGGTGATGATGTTTGCCGCCGTGTTCATGCGGGTGGTCAGCTCCTCGTTGAGGTTATAGCCGTTGTCTGCCGCCACACCCACCGTGTACCATTTGCGGACTTCGTTGTACCGGCTGCGCAGCTTGGCGCTGCCAAAGCCCAAAAAGGCCGCCAGCATCACCACCACGCTCAGCGCCAGTGCAGCTGCGCGGGTGGAAAGGGCTGCGGGCAGCTTTGCTTCCAGCCCTGCCAGCTTCTGCTGCAGAGGTGTCAGCGGCACGGCCTGCTCCGGCTGCTTTTGTTCGCGGTAGCTGCCCGCGTCAAAACCGCCGGAAGTGCTGTTCTGTTTTTGCGAAAAATCTGCGTTTGCCATCTCAGCTCCGGATCTCCATCATTTTTGCTTTCAGTTCGTCCTCGATGCGGTTCAGCTCCTGCTCGGCGGCAGCGCGCTTTGCGCGGCCCTCGCTCTGGATCTTGTTCAGCTCGTCCAGCGTCTCGATCAGGCTCTTGTTGGTCTGCTGCAGGGTCTCGATGTCCACCACACCGCGCTGAGATTCCTTTGCGGTCTCGATGGTACCCATCTTGAGGGCCTCGGCGTTCTTCTTGAGCAGGTCGTTGGTCATGTCGGTCACGGCACGCTCGGCCTGCATGGCCTGCTGGCTGTGGGCCAGACCCAGTGCCAGCACCATCTGGTTCTTCCACAGGGGGATGGTGTTGACGATGGTGGACTGGATCTTCTCTGCCATCATGGTGTCGTTGTTCTGCAGCAGACGGATCTGCGGCCCCATCTGCAGGCTGATGTTGCGGGTCAGCTCCAGATCATAGAGCTTCTTCTCAAAGCGTTCGCACTGGTCGGCCAGATCACGAGCCGCCTGTGCATCCTCCGGCAGGCCGGAAACCTTGGCCTTATCCATGGCCTGCTGCAGCTCGTTTGCGCGCACATCGGCCAGCTTCTTTTTGCCGGCAAGGATATACATGCTCAGCTCCTTGAAGTAGGCCATGTTCAGATCATACATCTTATCCAGCATGGCGATGTCCTTGAGCAGCTGCACCTGATGGCCCTCCAGCATGGACTGGATCTTTTCCACGTTGGTCTCGGCCTTGTTGTACTTCATCTTCATGGCATCCAGCTGGTCGCCCTTCTTCTTGAAGAAGCCGAGGATGCCCTTTTTTTCTTCCTCGCCTGCATCAAAGCTCTTCAGCTCACCGATCAGGCTGGTGATCATATCGCCCACTTCGCCCAGATCCTTGGTGGCCACCTTGGAAAGGGCGGCCTCGGAGAAATCGCCAATCTTCTTCTGACAGGCGGAACCGTACTGCAGCACCTGCTGGCTGTTGGTAATATCGATCTTTTCAGCAAACTGATCCACCATGGCCTGTTCTTCCGGGGTCAGGTTCACCTGCGGCTGCTCCGGTGCGGCAGCTTCCTGCTGGGCGGGTGCTGCCTTTTCCTCTTCTGCCGGGGTGGGGTCCAGCGTCAGGGTGGGTACTGCGGGTGCATCGAGGTCAAAGTTGAATGTATTATCAGCCATAAGAGATTCCTTCCTTTCCAAATACCGTTTACCTTTTTTAGCTCAGGCCCTGCCCTTTGAGCATGTTCTGCAGCACCGTGATATCTGCAGAAAGGTCCATGCTCTCGGCGGCGTACAGGGCATCCAGCTGGTTTTCAAACGCCGTGGCAATGGAAGCAGCATTGTGCTCCACCTCGGTACGGATGGCTGCGGCATTCTCGCCGCGCACGCCCTGCTTTGCCAGCTTTGCATACTGCTGCAGAACGTTCACCGCATCCGGCAGGTAATAGTTTGCAAACCTGCGCACCTGCTTTGCCTTTTCCGGGTTTGCTTCCACCGCTTCCACAATGGAGCGGCCCGCCTTTTCCATGCGGGTCATGGCGGCAGAGAGCTGCGGGTCCGGCAGCTGCTCGTTGAGGGTGTGCAGGGTATCCAGTTTCTGCTGAATGTCGGTCAGCATCGCGTCCACATCCTCCACACCGGTGTGGAAAGGCACTTCGTGCTCCACCACCCGGGGCGGGCAGACCTTCTGTGCCGCACCAAAGGCCACAAATGCACCGCCCAGCGCCGCCAGCAGCGCCCACAGCTTATACACCGGCAGTACCGCGCACAATACCAAAAAGACCAGTGCCATTGCATAAAATGGCAGAACGCTGGGCTTTCTGGTGCGGATGATCTTGCTCATGTTTCTTCTCCTTGTCCGGGGCATTGCCCCTTATGTCATCCATAATACCGCACCCCGCGAAAAACGCAAGGCTTTCACGGATAATTTACAACCTGGCCATCATTTATTGATCCACGGCAAGAGGGCCGCGCCCCAGATTTCGCGCAGCTTTTCCGGGCGGCAGGCAGCGTTTGCCGGGCTGGTGCTGGGCAGCTTTACCGCTGCAATGCCGGACACCGGCTGCAGATACTTTGTATAGATCCGGTATGCGGTGGCTCCGTTGCAGAATACTGCTTCGATGGGTGCCTTTGCCAGCAGAGCGGCAATATCATTCGGCACTGCATCCTTGATGGAAGCGTCCGCTGCGCCGGTGATGGTGCAGCGTTCCAGCGTGTCCCAGAGGGCCAGCCCATGGCGCAGGATGATTTGCTTTTTGGCTTCAATGTCCTCACGGGCAGGCACCGGCTCACCGGTCAGCGCGGCCAGCACGGGCCAGAAGCGGTTCTGCGGGTGGCCGTAGTAAAAGGCCATCTCGCGGCTTTTGGGGCTGGGCCATGTGCCCAGGATCAGCGCCCGGCTGTGTTCGTTATACACCGGTTCAAAGCTCATTGTCCGCCTGCACTTTCAATTTTATCCCAAGGCGAGCCAAGGTCGCGGCCGGACGGCTCTGCTCTGGGGCCGTCGAACCACAGCTCATCGATCAGGTCGGCAAGGCCGTCCTCCCGCACATCGCCAATGATGCGGTCGGCGGCAGCCTTTGCGTCCGGCGTGCCGTTTGCCATGCAGCAGCCAAGGCCCGCTGCCTTCAGCATAGCCACATCGTTGGCAGAATCGCCTGCTGCCACGGCATCGGCCAGTGTCAGGCCCATTTTTTCGCACAGGTCGGCAAGGCCCACGCCTTTGTCCATTCCACCGCGCACGATGTCGTAGTAGCACAGGCCGTCGGCATTCTGCGCACCCACCTGCATCCAGTGCAGGCCCAGATGGCCGTACTTTGCCGCAAAATCTGCCACGTGCTCCGGCGGCACTGCCGCAAAGGCCGCGTGGGGCATATCGATCAGGTGGCGGTCCTGATCTTCGCCGTCCATACAGTCCAGCCCGATGCTGTTCATCTGCTGATAGCCCCTGTGCAGATATTCATACTCGCAGTAGGCGTAGCAGGCATCCCTGAAATTGAACTGCAGCGGATAGTTATAATCCTCGCAGAAATCCACCAGCGCGTACATTTCCTCAGCGGTGAGCGGGTGCTCGGCCACGATGCGGCCCTCGCGGTCCACCACGCAGGCACCGTTGCAGGTGATGGCATAATCGAACCGGATGCCGCCCAGCTGCCCCTTGAGGCTGACGCACGGATACGCACGTCCGGTGCTGAGCACGAATCTGCCGCCTGCGGCCTGCAGCTTTTTGATGGCTTTTACCACCTTCTGACGCGGCTTGCCCTCGCCAAAGGGCACCAGTGTGTTGTCGTAATCGCTTGCCAGAATCTTATATTGCATTCTATTCTCCCCTATGGAACTGAGTTTTGTACCAGTATACCATACTTTTTTAAAATTGGGGTGCATTTGGGCATAAAAATAAGGCTACTGCACAGAATTCCATGCAATAGCCTTATTTTGTTTCACGATGCCGTTTTCTTTGCAGCTTCTTCTCGGGATCACGCAAACACGGCCACGACCACCTGCATTGCCACGCCGAGGAATGCGCCTGCACCCCATGTCAGGCCGGTGATGAACAGGTTCTGCTTCCACGAAGGATTGGTGCGCCACAGCACCGCAAGGCCCACGCCTGCACCGGTGCAAAGGCCCGCCACCAGACTGGAAAAGCGCAGAGCACCCTCCACATACAGCTGGGTCAGCAGCACGCTGGCGGCGCAGTTGGGGATCAGGCCCACCAGTGCGGCCACTACCGGCTGGAAGAAGCCCATGCTGCCCAGAAGGTCTGCAAACACATCTTCGCCCACGCCTTCCACGATCAGGCCGAACACCAGACTGAACGCAAAAATGAACACAAAGATCTCCAGCGTGTGGCGCAGGGCCGCTTTCCAGATGGGGGCGGGCTTACCCTCTTCGTCGCTGTGCTCCTCGTGACAGTCCACCTCGTCGGCATGGCCGGTGTAGCCGCCGCGCAGCGATTTGGGCAGCACGCCGCGCAGCACAAAATCCAGCACAAAGCCCACCACAATGGCGTATACCACCTTGATGACCATGAGCACAGCCAGCTTATCCCAGTAGGCCGGCATGGATACCAGCAGCGGGATGGCTTCGTCGCTGGTGGCAAGGTAGACGGCCATCAGGGTGCCCAGCGTGATGACGCGGGAGGAGTAGAAGTTGGATGCAATGGCCGAGAAGCCGCACTGCGGCACACAGCCCAGCACCGCGCCCGGAATCGCGCCCCAGCGCCCGCCGCCTGCCAGCAGTGCTTCAATGCGCTCACCGTGGCGGGTCTCGATATACTCAATCAGAAGATAAGCCAAAAACAGGAAGGGCAACATCTTGGCGGTATCCACCAGAGATTCGCCCAGAACATCCAGAAACAGTTCCATATACGCTCCTAAAAACGACCGTTCGTCGCTTCATTTTAGTAAATTGCAAATTGGTTGCATTTTTGAACAGGGATGATTATACACGATATTCTCTCCAATTGCAATACCAAAATGCAAATTAGTTGCAAATTTATGTTATGGAACGCTGCATCGCAAAAAATACGATTTCAAATGGTCTCCGCTGATGCTCTGACCATTTTCAGCGGAATTATTATTTTATTTCGCAATTCTGGAAAATCTGCGGCTTTTCCAGAATTGCCTTTTCACGGGAGGAGTCATAACCGAAAGCGGAAGCTGCCGCGCTGGTTTCCTGTGGAAACATTCGCGCGGCGGAGTTAACGTTCTGCTTGTTTTCAGCGGGCTGAACCCTCTCAGGAGCTGGCACGCCGCAGGCGTGACCGAGAGGGTTCTGCCCGCAAGCACAAGCCTTTCCTCCACGACCCCCGCCCATGAAAATGGGGTCCAGAAACACCCGCAGGCGTTTCTGGACCCCAAAATCAAAAATATAATTTCCTTAGCTTATGCGCAAAGCAACGCGGAGCGCATTCAAAATCGTCCCACACAGCAGGAGTCTGCCTTTTGTTTTACCCCTTCATTGGCACAAAGCCCACAAGGTCTTTTACCACCTCGCCGCCGATGATCAGGCCGGCCACCGAGGGTACAAAGGCATTGGAGCCCGGCACCGAACGGCGCTGGGTGCACTTGCGCTGGGTGCCCGGAGGGCAGATGCAGTGATACTTGCAGCTGATGTCGTCATCCTCGATGGGGGTCATGGCAGGCTCCTTGGAGTAGACCACCTTCAGGTGCTTGATCCTGCGCTTGCGGCACTCGGTGCGCATCACCTTGGCCAGCGGGCAGACCGAGGTCTTGTAGATATCGGTCACTTCAAAGCGGGTCGGGTCCATCTTGTTGCCTGCGCCCATGGAGCAGATAATGGGAGTGCCCACCTCCTTGCACTTCATCACAAGGGCCAGCTTGCCGGTGACGGTGTCAATGGCATCCACCACATAGTCGTACTGGGTAAAGTCGAACTGGTCCTGTGTTTCCGGGCCAAAGAAGCACCGGTGGGTGGTCACCCTGATATCCGGGTCAATGTCGTGGATGCGCTGCGCAGCCACATCTACTTTATATTGTCCTACCGTACTGCGGGTGGCAATGATCTGGCGGTTGAGATTGGTCAGGCAGACTTTATCGTCATCGATCAGATCCAGTGCCCCCACGCCGCTGCGCGCCAGCGCTTCCACCGTGTAGCCGCCCACGCCGCCGATGCCGAACACCGCCACGCGGGAATTGTGCAGTTTTTCCATAGCTTCCGCGCCCAGCAGCAACTGCGTGCGGGAATACTGATTTTGCATTTTGTTCTCCTTGTTACTTTTCCACTCTCGTAATGGTGCCGCCGCCCAGCACGGTGTCGCCCTGATACAGCACCACGGCCTGACCGGGCGTAGGGGCGCGCTGGGGCTGGTCAAATTCCAGCCGGAAGCCGCACTCCGCCGGGTAGACGGTGGCGGCCTGCTCCACCTGATGGTACCGGGTGCGGGCTGTGACCCGCAGCGGTCCGGTCAGCTCCGGAATGGCGATCCAGTTCACCTCGTCCGCATACACGATGCGGTCGAACAGCATCTCCTCCGGCCCTACCGTGACGGTGTTTGCCTGCATGTCCTTGCCGCAGACGTACACAGGTGCCCCCATGGCAAGGCCCAGCCCCTTGCGCTGGCCAATGGTGTACCGCACCGCGCCGTTGTGGGTGCCCACCACCCTGCCGCTCTCGTCCAGAAAATCACCTGCTGGGTAGTGTTTGCCGGTGAAGTCCTCCATAAAGCGGGCATAGTCGCCATCCGGCACGAAGCAGATGTCCTGACTGTCGTGCTTGCGGGCATTGACGAATTTGTGCTGCTCCGCGATCTCGCGCACCTCAGTCTTGTGCAGGCCGCCCAGCGGCAGACGGATATGCGCCAGCTGCTCCTGAGTGAGGTTGTAGAGCACGTAGCTCTGGTCCTTGCCCTCGTCCAGCCCCTTTTTGAGCAGGAAACGGCCGGTGGCCTCGTCCTGCTCCACCCGGGCATAGTGGCCCGTGACCACATACTCCATGCCGTGTGCCCGGGCCCAGTCCAGCAGATGGCGGAACTTCATATATTTATTGCAGTCGATGCAGGGGTTCGGCGTGCCGCCCGCCTCATACACGCGGACGAATTTTTCAATGATCTGTTCCCGGAAGTCGGACGTGAAATCCAGCACCTCGTACGGGATATCCATGGCATACGCCACCTCTGCCGCGTCCTCGATGTCCTTTTCCGAGCAGCAGGTGTGAAAGCCGGACTGTCCCAGCGTTTCGTTGCGGGTGAGCCGCATGGTGATGCCGGTGCAGTCATAGCCTGCCTGCTGCATGAGCCATGCCGCCACCGAGCTGTCCACGCCGCCGCTCATGGCAATGAGGGCACGCGGCTTTGAATCAGGGGTCTGTGTGGTCATAAGTTCTCCTTTGGTGCATTCAACACACTAAAACAGTAGTATAATAGTAACTCTGAAAAAAGAGCTTGTCAAGACGCAGCGAGCTGCTGCACTGCGGCCAGCAGGGCTTGCCGCTCGTTGGGATATTCTTCCCGGATCACACTGTCCAGCAGCGCTTCCAGCACTTTGCGGATGCCCGGCCCCGCCGGGACGCCTGCCGCCATCAGGTCGCGGCCATTCACAGCCAGCTGGCTGACGCGGCAGCATACGCCGTCCGCGTCCAATTGTTCGGCCAATTCGGAAAGTGCAGCAAAATCAGCCGCGTGTTCCGGCTGCAGGGCTGTGCCCAGTGCTGCCAAACGCTGCACGGTACACAAGTTATATTTGCCCAGTAGTCGGCGGGCGTAGATAGTAAAGTCGGGTGTGACGGTAGTTTCTCTGAGGACCGTCCGCTGGGGTGGGACCCTGTTGCCGAAGGCAATAGGGCGGGCGATGGAATGGCCTGCAACGGCAACGACTGCCGCCTGCGGCGGAAACAAGGAGTTGCTGTTGGGGCAGCGGCCAGCAGGATGCGAGTGCTGCTCAAAGCACGAAGCATCCGCTGGGTGCCGCAACCCGTACTCGTGTCCGAAGAGAAAGCTACCGTCACGCCTTCTGGCTTCCCGCACCAGCACCGCCGTTTCCTCAATACAGGCATTGGAGCAGCGCAGGCGCCTGAGGGTGCGGCGGGTGCCGTCCTCGCCAAGGCTCAGCAGCAGCGCCGCCAGCCGGATGGGCAGGTTTTCTGCACCCGCCGGGCAGGCATCCACCACCGGCTTTGCCGCCGCCAGTGCCTCCGGTGAAAGCTCAGGCAAAACAACACCGAGTATTTTTTCGTCAAGATATGCCGCAGGGGCGGGTGCGCTCAGCAGTTTTGCAAGCTCTTCCTCGATGCGCTCCACCGATACGCAGTCCAGATGGGCACACAGCTCCTGTGCCGCCTGCGCTGTGGGCGGGTCGATGGCAAAGCCAAACCGGGCTGCGAAGCGGTATAGCCGCAGGATGCGCAGCGCGTCCTCGGTAAACCGCTGGCGGGGCACACCCACCGCCCGTACGATGCCGCTTTGCAGGTCGGCCTGCCCGCCAAAGGGGTCCACAAGGCCCTCTTTTTCATTGTAGGCCATGGCGTTGATGGTAAGATCCCGCCGGGCCAGATCCTCCCGCACATCCGGTACAAAGTGCACCTCGTCCGGGTGGCGGCCATCTGTGTAGGTGCCTTCTGTACGGAAGGTGGTGATCTCGTAAAGGGCACCGCTCTGCTTCACCGTTACCGTGCCGTGCTGCAGGCCGGTGGGGATGCACCGCTGCGCGCCGAACAGCTCCATCACCTGCTGCGGCAGAGCACCGGTGCACAGGTCCCAGTCGTGCGGTGTAAGGCCCAGCAGACTGTCCCGCACGCAGCCGCCCACCACGTAGGCTGCATAGCCCGCCCTGTGCAGGGTGTCCAGCAGCTCTGCCGCACCCTCGTCCATCCGGATGGTCATGGCTGTGCCTCCTCGTACTGCAGGGTGATGCTTTTGCCGTCAAAGCCGCACTCCGCCGCCGGGAAGATGCTCTGTGCCTGCGCGGCATACTCCTCCGGGTCGGTGATCATGGGGGAATAATGGGTCAGCCAAAGCCGCTTTGCCCTCGCCTGCGCGGCAAGGGATGCGCTCTGCCCAAAGGTGCTGTGCCCCCACTGACGGGCCTGGTCTTCCTGCTCCGGAAGGGCATAGGTGGCATCGCATATCAGCAGGTCTGCGTCATGCGCCGCCTGCAAATAATACGGGCAGGGGGCCGTATCGCCGGAAAATACCACGCTCAACCCCTTGCGCGGGGTGCCCAGCACCTGCGCAGGCTGCACCGTTCTGCCCTCCACGGCAACGCTCTGCCCTTTCTGCAGCAGCTTCCATTGCTGCACCGGCACCCCCAACGCCTGGGCCTGCTCCGGCGAAAATTTGCCTGCACGGGGCAGCTCCAGCCGGTAGCCAAAGCTTTTTACCCGGTGCTTTGTGGCAAACGGCACCAGCCGCGCACCGGCAGGCCAGCCCTCGCTCAGCGCATCCAGCGCCAGCGGCTGGCCCGGCATAAGCACCTGCGGCTTCACCGGATAGGGCAGCGGGCCGGTCAGTGCCCGCACCGCCGCCCAGATATCCGGCAGGCCCTCCGGACCCAGCAGCGCAAGCGGCCTTGTGCGGCCCTGCGCCCCCAGAGTCTGCAAAAGGCCCGGCAGACCAAAGATGTGGTCGCCATGGTAGTGGGTCAGGCAGATGGCATCTGCCCGCATCAGGTTCACGCCCGCACGGCGCGCTGCCGCCTGCGTGCCCTCGCCGCAGTCCCACAGCAGGCCGTGGCCGCCGCAGGCAGCAAACGCCGCCGAGAGTGCCCGGTCCGGCAGCGGCATGGTAGCAGCGGTGCCCAGCAGTGTGATGGTAAGCATAAAGATCGTTCTCCCTGTACAATGTATCTCTTAAGGTTTTATTGTACCACAGCCGGGCCGGTTGCACAATCAGTGCCTGCGGCGCATAGGATGGCCCAGCACAGCAAAAAGGGGGCAGCGGGATGAGACGCAAAAAAGGGGATCCTTTTTCCGGCAGGCCGCACAGCGGCCTTGGATGGGTGCTGCTGCTCGCCGCACTAGCCCTGTTTCTGCTGGCCGGTGCGCCCGGCTGCATGGCCCAGCGGATGGCGTGGTCTGCCCGGGGAACGATGATCTTTCTGCCCAGCGGGTTTTGAAAAAATGGGAGCATCCTGCTGCACAGAACGCTCCCATTTTTCTTTTTACTTTCCATCCGAATAGGGCAGCTGGCCGGTCAGGGTCAGCGTTTCGGTAAGTTCGTCCTCCGAGCGGAACCGCCACGCCGCCGCTCCCACGGCCACATAGCAGGCATCGGCACGACCCTCCGGTGTAACGGCAAGGATCATCGTTTCACCGTCGCCCACCGCCGTTACCATGCCATCCGCACTCACAGTTGCCACGCCCGGATTGCTGCTGATCCATGTCATCGTTCCGTTTTTGGCGCCTGCAGCCTGCGCGGTCAGCTTCTGACTGGCTCCCACTGCCTGCAGCAGCATGGCGTTTTTGCTCATCTGCACCCGTCCGATCTCCGATGTGACCGTTACCGTGCAGCGCAGCACCTGCCCGGCTGTGGTCAGTGCGCTGATGACGGCCTTGCCGGACCCCTGCGCCTTTACGGTACCGTTTGTGCTTACCGATGCCACCGCCGGGTTGCTGCTGACCCACTGCCGCACATAGGTAAACCCGCCTTTGTTCTGTTCCAGCTTCAGCTGTTTCGTCGGGACAGGCTCCTGCTCTGTAATGGTAAGCGTCAGATCGCTGGTGTTCAGCACCAGGCGGCTGGCTGTGCTTTTGCGCACCGTGATGGTACAGGTGGTCTTTTCGCCGCGCTCATTGCGGGCCGTGACGGCCGCAGTGCCCTCGGCATGGCCGGTCACCTTGCCAGTGCCGTCCACCGATGCCACTGCCGGATCACTGGAAGTCCAGATCAGAAAGAAGTAGTCGTTGGGTGCCTGCACATTCAGGTAGGCCACCGGGGCCGGGTCTCCTTCGGTGATATCCAGCGTCAGTTCGGCAGTGTCCAATGTCATGCCGCTGTCCGGCAGCGGCTGCTCCTGCGCAGCATAGGCCGACAAGGCCCCGGCTGCAAACAGTTCTGCGCACAGCACCACTGCACAAACACACGCTTTGAACCCCTGCTTCATGGGCTTTGCCCTCCCCGCCTGCTTTGCTGCAAGATCCTTTAAATATTCCTGTCTCCGTATTATTTTACACGCAGTGCAAAACCGGGTCAAGTTTTTTGCCCATTCTGCCGGGCAGCTGAGCCTTATTTTGTGGAGAATAATAAAATCCGCTTTTCAATTTTGTACAAAACGCCGCCGCACCCGGCAAACCGGATGCGGCGGCGCTGTTCTGCTTTTGAATTTTCAGCTTAGTAGTTGATCTTTTTCAGCTCAAAGTAGCTCTGCGGATGTGCGCACACCGGGCACTTGAGCGGTGCGGACTTGCCGATATAGGTGTAGCCGCAGTTCCGGCACTGCCATACCTGCTGCTCCTCGCGGGCAAAGACCTTGTTGTTTTTCAGGTTTTCGGCCAGCGCACGGTAGCGCTCCTCGTGCTCCTTCTCGATCTGTGCCACCATGGTGAACAGTGCTGCGATCTGAGGGAAGCCCTCTTCTTTGGCCTCCTTGGCCATGCGGGGGTACATCTCGGTCCACTCATCGTGCTCACCGCCTGCTGCCATGTCCAGACAAGTCAGGGTATCGGGGATCGCGCCGCCGCACAGCAGCTTGAACCAGATCTTTGCGTGCTCCTTCTCATTGCCGGCGGTCTCCTCAAAGATCGCGGCCAGCTGCTCGTAGCCTTCTTTTTTTGCCATGCTGGCAAAGAAGGTGTACTTGTTGCGTGCCTGGCTCTCGCCTGCAAACGCTTCCATCAGATTTTTCTCGGTTTTGGTACCCTTCAGTTCCATGATGCTCTCCTTTCAAAAACGGATCTTCTGTCAGGATCGACCGATCCCGGCTCTATCATCCAGCCCGGCGGTAATTTTTTCGCCTGCGGCTCAGGTTCTGAACAGAGTATACCATATTATTTGATGGAAATCAAGAATAATTCCTATTTATTATGAGAATTTTTCTCAGTTATGCTGTTTCAGTGCACACACAGCAATGCTCAGGGCGCTCCACGCTGCCTGATACATCAGCACCGTTGCCACCGAAAGCTCCCAGATGCTGCCTGCACTGGTGAGCAGCGCTGCAATGATAATGGAGAATAGCACCGAGACCATCTGTACCGTGGTGGCGCTGCTCTCGGCATTCTGGGCCTGATCCGCAGCCTGCAGGCCGCCGGTCAGGCTGGCAAACGCCTTGAGATGGATCATGCAGCAGGTGTCCTCCGGGTCTTCCGGTGCGGCCTTGATGGCGTTGCACTGCTCCTGATCCAGCACGGTGATCATGCCTTCCGGCAGGCGGTATGCTTCGGTAATGTGGTGTGCAGTCAGACTGGGGTCCTGGCATGTGACCAGCAGGCGGATGTTCTCCTTTTGCAGCACGGCAAGGCCGCGGGCCACATTGCGCCCGCCCACATATTTCAGCACGAACATAGCGTGCAGGTTGCCGGACACAGCCAGATACAAAATTTGCAGCTCGCCGTTCTTCGAGTGCTGCATCTCGTATTCCTCGTCCGGCAGTGGCACGCCCTCCTGCTCCAGATAGCGGCGGGTACCAATGTGGATGCGGTTGTTATCGCACCAGGCGGAAAAGCCCAGCCCATGGTGCTGCTCCAGATCCTTGACCGGGAACAGGATGTCTGTGCGTTCCTCAACGATCTGG
Organism: Faecalibacterium sp. AF27-11BH; assembly: GCF_003603005.1. NCBI lineage: Bacteria > Bacillati > Bacillota > Clostridia > Eubacteriales > Oscillospiraceae > Faecalibacterium > Faecalibacterium sp. AF27-11BH. The sequence goes on along the minus strand of NZ_QVGS01000012.1, from coordinate 5,911 downwards.
CGGAACAGCCCCTTCAGGGTGCCGTGGCTCTCGTTCAACACGCTGGCCGCGTACAGGATGGCGCGGTCGATGCGGCCGCCCTTGAAGATGCGGATATCCTCCAGCTGTGCGCTGTCGGCGGTGAACAGGTCGTCTGCATCGATCTGCAGCGTATCAATGCCGCCCAGCTGCTCAATGGCCTGCCAACCGGGCACGACTGCGCCCACAGCCGCAGCCGCACGCTGCAGCCGTAGCGAGGCAACGCCCGCGATCAGGGTAGAAGAAAGCGGTGCGCCCATGCACAGCACAGCGGCCATGGCAGCCGCCGCTTTGTTCCAGCCGGCACCTGCCAGCAGGAACAGCACGCCGCTGAGCAGGGCAACGCCCAGCAGGATGTACGAAACTTTGCGGGCACGGCGCTCGCTTGCGCGTTCACTCAAGCTCTGCTCCACAAAGCCGTCAGCTTCCTTCATCGGGCGGCTCAGCAGCACCCAGGGGTCCTTCTGTTCCAGATCCCGTGCAAGGGCGCGCAGTAGGTCTTTGTCCTTGGCGCGGTAAGCGCCCTCGAACTCCACACCATTGGTCACCAGCTCATAGCCGCCCTTGACAGCAGCCAGCATCACCCGGCTGCCCAGCAGCGCAAGGAACAGCCCCAGCGCGGCCATGCCGCTGAGCAGCGAGATGCCGGTGGTGCCGCGGTAAACATTTGCGTTCAGCATGGCTGTGACCGCCTGCACCAGCGCTGCCACTGCGGCCAGCGCCGGCATCGTCTCGGAAGAAGACCGTCCGCGCAGGCCGTTCAGGCCGTCGCGCAGCACCGGGAAGCCCACGCACAGGCTTGCTGCCAGCAGCAGCAGGTTTGCAGCATAGAATGCCGCCGGGGCAGCATCCGGGTCCAGCGCCGCCATGGCGGGCAGCAGCCCATCCGACACCAAACCAAAATGCAGCAGCACCACAGTCAGAATGCCGCCCAGCACGCAGCGCAGCGTCAGCTCTGCGCTCATGCGGTGCAGCTTATCCGCCGTGGCCTCCGGCTCGGGCAGCTCCGTTTCAGCATGTTCCTCCGGAGACACCGCGTCCTCCGCCTCAGCTTTCAGTTCCGGCTGTGGCGCAGCGGGTGCCTTCTCCGGTGCCTGCTGCGGCTCTTCACCGTCCAGCGGCAGCAGCGGCAGGCTCATGGTGTCCTCTTTTGCGGCAGGCTCCTCTGCCGGGGCCAAAGGTGCCTGCGGTGCGTCCTCGCTCTGCGCCTTGCCAAAGAAATCGGCCACCGGCTGCTTTTCCGGCTGCTCCGTTTTTTCCGGCTGCGGCACAGGTTCCGGCTGCAGCTCCGGTGCCGTCTCCTTTACCGCTGCAAACACAGCCGCGGGCAGCGGTGCACCGGACGGTTTCTTTTTGCTTTCAGCCGGTTCAGTTTCTGCTGCCGGGGCTGCTTCGGCTCTCGGTGCAGGCTTTTCCGGCTTCTGGTCGCTCAGGCCGTTGATCATCGCCTTGAGCTGTGCCATCTCCTGCTGCTCCTGCTCTTCCTGCGGCAGCAGCACCTCCGGCGCATTCTTGGGGTGCCGGAGAGGCTTTGCCGTGCTGTGCTGCTCTGCGGGTCTTGCCGCCGGGACAGCGCTCTGCCGGGGTGTTTCCGGCTTCACTGCCGCCGGGGGTTCCGCCGTTTGCGGTGCAGATTTTTCCTCCGGCTTTTTGGCGGGTGCTTCCGGCTGTGCATCCTCTGCTTCCTTTTCCAGAAAAGGCCACGGGGCCAGTTCCTGTTCCGGGTCTGCCTCCGGCTTCAGCATCAGTTCCAGATCCGCTTCCGGTTCCGGCTGCGCATCTTCACCCAGCCGCACCTCACCGGTGGGCATTTCCTGCGGCTGCTCTGCTGCAGCTTCGTCAGTCTCCTGCTTTTCCTTACCACGGCCAAACAGGCCAAACCGTTTCTGCGGCTTTTCCTCCGGCTGGTTTTCGTCCCTCCGGGTCATCTCCTCCGGGATATCCACCGCCGTGGTGCTGAAAAAGGAGCGGAACTTTTCATCCGGGGTCATTTCCCGGCCATTATTTTTATCTTTCGGCATTCTAGTCCCTCCTGTAATTCAAATTGAGGTTCCGGCCCGAATGCCGGATCATGCCTGCTGTGCTGCGCGCTGGGACTGGATCTCGTACAGAATAATGCCCGCAGCCACCGACACGTTGTAGCTGTCCACACCGGTGCCCGGTGCTGCCATATCCAGCCGCACCACGCCGTCGCACAGCTTTTTCACCAGCTGCGAAACACCGCTGCCCTCGCTGCCCAGCACCAGTGCAATGGGGCCGGTCAGGTTGTTCCTGCGCAGAGACACGCCGTCCATATCGGCGCAGTAGACGAACACACCCTGCTCCTTCAGGCGGCGGATGGTCTCGCCGATGTTGGCCACACGAGCCACCGGCAGGCGTTCTGCGGCACCTGCGCTGGACTTGATGACGGTAGGCGTGACCGATGCGCCGCCGCGCTTTGGAATCACGATGCCATGCGCACCGCACAGCAGAGCACTGCGCATCACGGCACCCAGATTGTGCGGGTCTTCAATGCCATCGCTCAGCACCAGAAAAGGTGCCTCGCCCTTGTCCTTGGCTGCTGCCATCAGGTCGTCTACCGTCACGTATTCGATCTCGCTGGCAAATGCCGCCACACCCTGATGGCTCTCGGTGCCGGTCATCAGGCGCAGCTTGTTGGGGTGCACCCGCTTCACCGTGGCACCCGCTTCCTTTGCCAATGCGGTATAGTAAGCCGCCACGGCCGGAGCCATGCCCTCAGCAATGAGCACGGTGTCCACGCCGGAACCGCTTTTCAGCAGTTCGGTCACCGGATTTTTGCCATAAACAAGGCTCTCGTTCTTCTGCAGCGGCTCTTCCGGGCTGCGGCGCGGACGGCGCGGCTGGTTCTTTTCTTCCATGATGATTTTCTCCTTCCGTTGTATCACCGGAAGGTGCTGTGCACACCCTCCAAAAGGCGCGCCGCACTCTGGGCCGCGCACCGGTATAATCTGAAGATGATAACTCATCTTGAAGTATAGCATAAGCCGACCTTGTTTGCCAGCAAATTACCGTTTTTTATCCGCGTCCTGCAAAAGTTTTTCTGTTCGTGGTGCCGGAGACCGTTTCCGCTTTTTTGCAGAAATGTTCTGCCGCCCTGCATCAGCTTTACCCGGCTGCTGGGTAGATATCCCTCTGTTTTGCCGGAGAAAAAAGTTTTCCACAAAAACGCGGTATACAATCCGTAGAAGAGCGATTATTTTTCCACATGTTGAAAACCCTGTGGAGAAAGTTCAAAAGTCCAGCTTTAAAGCCTGTTTTGCCTGTGGAATTCCACACTTTCCACAAGGTTTTCCACTTTTTGGTTCGACCTTTTTTGATTTCCTGCGTACAATTTGTAGAATACAAGTCGGAAATATGACAATTTTTTGAACTGCATCCTGTCCGCTTTTGCCAAATTGCCCAATATCATTTTGACGAATGTGGATCTGTGTTGAAAATCCGTCCTTCATCAAGCTTTCTGTCTTTCGGCCGCTTATTGCACATTATATGGAAATTTGTTGCATTCTATCGAATATACGCGCTTCTGGCAGTAACCCCCTGCACCCTGCCAGAAACAGAATCCCCGCATTGTTACAGGAAAAACACCGGTTTGGATTGATTTTGGCCGCTGTTTGGGGTATACTAATTCTGTAGGTTCGTTAAACCGTGCACAAAGCGGATATGAAACGAGCAAGACCCCAATGATTTTGTGGAGGTAATGAATAATGTTGGTAAATGCAACCGAAATGCTGATCAAAGCACGTGATGGCCACTACGGTGTGCCTCAGTTCAACATCAACAATCTGGAGTGGACCAAGTCCGTTCTGACCGCCTGCGAGGAAATGAAGAGCCCTGTGATTCTGGGTGTTTCCGAGGGTGCCGGCAAGTACATGACCGGTTTCAAGACCGTCGCTGCCATGGTCAGCGCAATGGTCGATTCCATGGGCATCACCGTTCCCGTTGCCCTGCATCTGGATCACGGCACCTATGAGGGCTGCAAGGCCTGCATCGAGGCCGGCTTCTCTTCCATCATGTTCGATGGCAGCCACTACTCCATCGAGGAGAATGTGGAAAAGACCAAGGAGCTGGTTGCTCTGGCACACGCTAAGGGCCTGAGCATCGAGGCCGAGGTCGGTTCCATCGGCGGTGTCGAGGACGGCGTCGTGGGTGCCGGCGAGATTGCAGACCCCGAAGAGTGCGCAAAGATCACTGCTCTGGGCATTGACTTCCTGGCTGCCGGCATCGGCAACATCCATGGTGTCTACCCCGCAAACTGGAAGGGTCTGGACTTCGAGGCTCTGGACCGCATCCACAAGGCCACCAATAACATTCCTCTGGTTCTGCACGGCGGCACCGGCATCCCCGACGAGATGATCGCAAAGGCAATCAGCCTGGGCGTTTCCAAGATCAACATCAACACCGAGTGCCAGCTGGTGTTTGCTGAGGCCACCCGCAAGTACATCGAAGAGGGCAAGGATCAGCAGGGCAAGGGCTTCGACCCCCGCAAGCTGCTGGCTCCCGGCGCAAAGGCCATCGAGGCCAAGTGCAAGGAGAAGATCGAGCTGTTCGGCTGCGCAGGCAAGGGCTAAGCGGAAGCTCGTATCCTGACCGGTACACCACCCAATAAAGTATGCGCCCCCGCTGCACCGTTATGCACAGTGCAGCGGGGGCGCTTTTTACTTTATATGCGAGCACTCAGACGCGGGTCTTTTCCATATCTCCAAAAATGTATTGCATACAGTCCTGCACCCAGAAGCAGGCAAAAAATCGAATAGCTAAGGATCGGAAGCCGCAGCAGTACGATCTTACCCGCGATCTGGGTAAAGAACCAGCCCGTTCCATACAGAGTCACGATATAAAGCACCAGCCATGTAGCATATTTCAGCCAATGCTCTCGTGGCGGAAAGCCTACCTGCTCCATCATCCGGCGGAACAGTGCGCAAAAAACCGTCACTGCAACAACAAGCTGCATCAGATAGCCTACAGAAAGTTCAAAAACCCAATCACCAATTACCGGGTAAAGCAGCAGCTCTTCCACGCCCCACTCAAAGAAGAAATACAGCGGTGCAACAAACCAGAAGTAATCCGCAGCTCTCAGTGTTTTCAAACATGGCTTGACCTCCTCTACAAAGGTTTTTGCATCCGAAATCGAATCGAACAGTTCCTGATTTTCTGCATTGGCTTGGATGGAAATATCAAGCAGATCGCTGCACACAAGTTCAATGCCGCAGAAATCCCAGCTGACCCGGCGAAGATACCGGATCACTTCTTTCAGCTGCTCCTGGCTTTTTTCGTTCAGCAGCTTTGTACGCATCCGATTTGCCTTTCGCAACGCAAAATACTTATTCATATGGCTCCTCCTTAAAAATTTTCTCCACCAGCTGGCAGAGCTGATACCAATCCTGCCGAAACTCAAGAAGTGCCTTTCGACCTTCTTCAGTTACAATATAATATTTCCGGCTCGGCCCCTTAGGGGAAGGTCTGCGTTCTACTGTAACCTTTCCTTGCTGCTCCAGCCGCAGCAGCAGCGGATAAAGCGTGCTTTCACTCAAGTCAGAAAACCCGACCTGTTTTAGATGCATCACGATCTCATAGCCATAGGTCGGCTCTCTGCTAATGAATTTCAGAACACAGAATTCCAAAACGCCCTTGAGCAATTGTGTGTTGTTTTCCACTGGATACCTCCTTTTGCCTATTATGTAATACATAGTAGCTTATCTATATTGTATTGCATAGTAGTATTTTTGTCAAGTCCTGTCCTGTTATCATTTCGACCAAAATCCGCTCCATATTTTTGTGCAACAAAAAAGCCCTGAGATTTCTCTCAGAGCTTTCTGTTTAAGTCGGCGACTACCTATTTTCACGCGCCGTTTCCAGCGAACTATCTTCGGCA
>NZ_QVGS01000011.1:0-102116 GCF_003603005.1 Faecalibacterium sp. AF27-11BH | reverse complement strand
TATAATACCACACCCCCGCCTCCTTGTCAACACTTTTTGACAGATTTTTTCATTCTTTTTTGCGCACGACCGGAAACGGCATCTGACCGTGAGGTATATGCGCCGCAGCTGCTTTGGTGCAGCTTGGCACAAATGCCCTTTCTCTTTACTTATATAATGTATTATAAAGCTTTCGCCGTATAATATTTTGCGATATTACACCTCGGAAACAGGTGTGCGTTGTCAAGAGGTCTTGGCTCAGATTTTATCCTGAAAATTATCCATGAATTTTGGCTAAAACTCCAAAACGCAAAATGTAGTGGTATTTTCCTTGACTTGCCACTAGATAGTGATAGAATAGAGCTACATTCAGTTTGTTGGATATCGTGTGCGCAAAACGGGTATCTCTTATTGTAAGAGATACCCGTTCACACTGTGCTTTATTTGTTAAGGAGGAGAGCCGATGAAGATCATCAAACGCAACGGTGCAGAGGTCCCCTTTGATATCACCAAGATCATCACCGCTGTTACTAAGGCCAGCGATTCTGTGAGCGGCCAGAGCCGTCTGACAAAGGACCAGATCACCCAGATCGCCGCTGCTGTTACCGACCAGTGTCAGGCGCTGAACCGCGCCGTCAGCGTAGAAGAAGTGCAGGATATGGTGGAGAACCAGCTCATGGACATCAAGGCACATGATGTGGCCCGGCACTACATCACCTACCGCTATGTGCAGAGCCTGAAGCGCCAGACCAACACCACCGATGAGCGCATCCTGAGCCTGATCGAGTGCCAGAACGAAGAGGTCAAGCAGGAGAACGCCAACAAGAACCCCACCGTGAACAGCGTACAGCGCGACTATATGGCCGGTGAGATCTCCAAAGATCTGACCGCCCGTCTGCTGCTGGATCCGGAGATCGTCAAGGCACATCAGGAGGGTCTGATCCACTTCCACGATTCCGACTACTTTGCCCAGCACATGCACAACTGCGATCTGGTGAATCTGGAGGACATGCTGCAGAACGGCACCGTCATTTCCGGCACCTATATTGAAAAGCCTCACAGCTTCTCCACCGCCTGCAACATCGCCACCCAGATCATTGCACAGGTGGCATCCAACCAGTACGGCGGCCAGAGCATCAGCCTGACCCACCTCGCCCCCTTTGTGGATGTCTCCCGCAAGAAGATCGCCGCTGAGGTAGAAGTGGAAATGGCCGGTCTGGACGTTTCTGCCGAGCGCAAGAAGGAGATCGTAGAGCGCCGCCTGCGCAGCGAGATCAACCGCGGTGTGCAGACCATCCAGTATCAGGTGGTCACGCTGATGACCACCAATGGTCAGGCCCCCTTTATCACCGTGTTCATGTATCTGGGTGAGGCGCGCAATCCGCAGGAGAAGGCAGACCTTGCCATCATCATTGAGGAGACCATCCGCCAGCGCTATCAGGGCGTGAAGAACGAGGCCGGTGTGTGGATCACCCCCGCTTTCCCCAAGCTGATCTATGTGCTGGAAGAGGACAACATCCGCCCCGGCACTCCCTACTATTATCTGACCGAGCTGGCCGCCAAGTGCACCGCAAAACGCATGGTGCCCGACTATATCTCCGAGAAGAAAATGCTGGAGCTCAAGGTGGACAAAAACGGCGAAGGCCACTGCTACACCTGCATGGGCTGCCGCAGCTTCCTGACCCCCTATGTGGACCCCGAGACCGGCAAGCCCAAATACTACGGTCGGTTCAATCAGGGCGTTGTCACCATCAATCTGGTGGACGTGGCACTCTCCTCCAAGGGCAACTTTGAGAAGTTCTGGAAGATCTTCGACGAGCGTCTGGCCCTGTGCCACCGCGCACTGCAGGCACGGCACAAGCGGCTGCTGGGCACTCCCAGCGATGCCGCCCCCATCCTGTGGCAGTACGGCGCATTGGCCCGACTGAAGAAGGGCGAAAAGATCGACAAGCTGCTGTTCGGCGGCTACTCCACCATCAGTCTGGGCTATGCCGGTCTGTATGAGTGCGTGAAGTATATGACCGGCAAGAGCCACACCGATGCCGGTGCAAAGCCCTTTGCTCTGAGCGTGATGCAGCACATGAACGACAAGTGCAACGCCTGGAAAAAGGCCGAGAACATCGACTACTCCCTCTACGGCACCCCGCTGGAATCCACCACCTACAAGTTCGCCAAGTGCCTGCAGAAGCGGTTTGGCATCGTGCCCGGTATTACCGACAAGAACTATATCACCAACAGCTACCATGTGCATGTGTCGGAGCAGATCGATGCCTTCACCAAGCTGAAGTTTGAATCCGACTTCCAGCGCCTGTCCCCGGGCGGTGCCATCAGTTATGTGGAAGTGCCCAACATGCAGGACAATCTGGAAGCCGTCATAAGTGTGCTGCAGTTCATCTATGACAACATCATGTATGCGGAGTTGAACACCAAATCCGATTACTGTCAGGTGTGCGGCTATGACGGCGAGATCAAGATCGTGGAGGATGACGGCAAGTTGGTGTGGGAGTGCCCCAAGTGCGGCAACCGCGACCAGAACAAGCTGAACGTTGCCCGCCGCACCTGCGGCTATATCGGCACCCAGTTCTGGAATCAGGGCCGCACGCAGGAGATCAAGGACCGCGTGCTGCATCTGTAATTACGATTCAAATGCCCTCCACTTCGTTCTGGGCATAACAGCGGAAAATTTTTTCTATTTCACGTTTGGAGCGGCCTGCGGGCCGCTCCAAACGTATTTTCACCGGAAGGGCCGCAACGGCAGGCTTCCATTTCTTTGTAAAGTACAGGAATCATATTATGAACTACGCAACCATCAAATACTATGACATTGCCAACGGCCCGGGGGTGCGCACCAGCGTGTTCGTGTCCGGCTGCCGCCACCACTGCCCGGGGTGCTTCAACGCCGTGGCGTGGGACTTTGACTATGGCCAGCCCTTCGACAAACCCACCCGCAACGAGGTGTTTGCATCCTGCCAGCCGGACTATATCGCGGGCCTATCGCTGCTGGGCGGCGAACCCATGGAGCCGGAAAATCAGCGGGAGCTGCTGCCCTTCGTGCGCAACTTCAAGGCCTTGTACCCGAACAAAACGGTATGGTGCTATTCCGGCTACACCTGGGAACAGCTGACCGGCAAAGAGCCAAGCCTTGCCCGGTGTGAAGCCACCGACGAGCTGCTGAGCCTGCTGGATGTGCTGGTGGACGGCGAGTTCGTGCAGGCAAAGCACGATATCTCCCTGCGGTTCCGCGGCAGCAGCAACCAGCGTCTGCTGGATGTGAAAAAGACCCTTGCCGCCGGTCAGCCCGTGTGGTGGGAGGACGAAAAGGTGTTCGCCACCCATACTATGGAAAAATAAACATAACAGAAAAGAGCGTCCGGTTTTCCACTTCCTGAACGGAACGTGTGGAAAACTGGACGCTTTCTTTTTTTGTTTTACTCTCTGCTGCCCACGGCATCCTCGATGATGCGCAGGAAGGCATTGCCGTAGCGGGCGGCTTTCTTCTCGCCCACACCGCTGATATTCAGCAGTTCATCGGTGCTCAGCGGTTTCTTCTCCACCATTTCCCGCAGGGTGGCATCGCTGAACACCATAAAGGCCGGGATATTCTGCTTTCCGGCCAGCCGCTTGCGCTGAGCATAGAGGGCATTCAGCAGCTTTTCGTCAAACTCGCTCAGCTCGCCTGCCACCGCCTTTGTGCGGCGCGGCTTCTCGGTCAGGCGGCGGGCATTATCCGCCGCGCGCCGCCGGGAATACTCCACCTGCAGCTGCGCTTCCTGCTCTGCGGCCAGACAGCAGGAGCAGTTGCCGCATTTCTTTGGTGCAGCTTCGCCGAAGTAATGCAGCAGAAATCCCCGCAGACAGTCCTGCGTGGTGGAATAGAATGTCATGTACTTGAGCCGTTCCTCGGCCTTGCGGGCAGCTTCGGCCTTCACATCGGCGGGCAGGCCGTTGTCTGCCTCCATCTCCTTTTCAATAAAGAAGCGGATGGTGCGCACATCGGTGCCGGAATAGAGCAGCGTGCACCGGGCGGGCTGTCCATCGCGGCCTGCACGGCCTGCTTCCTGATAATAGCTTTCCAGATCCTTGGGCATGTTATAGTGGATCACGAACCGCACGTTGGGCTTGTCGATGCCCATGCCGAAGGCATTGGTGGCTACCATAACCTGCACCCGGTCGTAGAGGAAATCGTCCTGATTCTTCCGCCGGGTATCCGCGTCCAGCTTGGCATGGTAGGCCGCAGCCCGGATACCGCGGCTCTGCAGCAGGCGGGCAGTCTCATCCACCTGCTTTGTGGTGCTGCAGTAGACGATGCCCGCGTTGTCACCCTCTTTCAGCACAAGATCCAGCAGCTCCTTCGGCTTCTGGCTGGGCAGGGCGCGCCGGGTCTCAAAATAGAGGTTGGGCCGGTCAAAGCTGGTGGTCACCTCGTAGGGCTTCTGCAAGGCCAGCTGTTCCCGGATGTCGTCCCGCACATGGGCGGTGGCCGTGGCCGTGAATGCGCCCACCACCGGACGGCTGGGCAGGCTGTCCACAAAGGCTTTGATGCGCAGGTAGCTGGGCCGGAAGTCCTGTCCCCACTGGCTGATGCAGTGGGCCTCGTCCACCGTCACCATGCTGATCTCCCGCTCCTGTGCAAACCGCTGGAAGCCGGGCATTTCCAGCCGCTCCGGTGCCACATAGATGATCTTGTACCAGCCTTCCCGGGCGCGGCGCAGCATCAGGGCCTTCTGGTTATCGTTCAGGCTGTTGTTCAGAAACGCCGCCGCCACGCCCGCCTGCACCAGTGCCCCCACCTGATCCTTCATCAGGCTGACCAGCGGCGACACCACGATGGTGATGCCCGGCAAAAGCAGCGCCGGCACCTGATAGCAGATGGATTTACCCGCACCGGTGGGCATCACCGCCAGTACATCCTGCCCGGCAAGCAGGCGGCTGACGATCTCCTCCTGCCCGGGGCGGAAGCTGTCGTAGCCAAATACCTTTTTTAAGATCGAGTGCGGGTTTTCCATGGGTTCCTCCGTATCATAGAATAGTTTTTTTTCTGCGCAATGTCTTCAAAACCATATCAGTATACCACAAAAGCCGGGCTTTTGCGCAGGTGCAGAGCCGTTTTTTTGGCAAAAAGCACGAAATGTCAAAGGTAATTTTTTTGCAAATGATAGCTTTTCAGGCGCGAAAATGATATAATAGGAGCACATAACTCCATGTCCGGCGTTTTTTGTGCGCCGACTGTTGATAGAAAAAGGAGCAATCATCTTATGCAGCAGAAACTCATCACCTTCGCCGTTCCGTGCTACAACTCGGCGGCATATATGCGCCATTGCATCGAGACCCTGCTTTCTGCCGGAGAGCAGGCCGAGATCATCCTTGTGGACGACGGTTCCGTGAAGGACGATACCCCCGCCATCTGCGACGAGTACGCCGCCAAATATCCCACCATCGTCAAGACCATCCATCAGGAAAATGGCGGCCACGGCGAGGGTGTGAATCAGGGCATCCGCAACGCCACAGGCCTGTACTATAAGGTAGTGGACAGCGACGACTGGCTGGACACCGACGCCCTGAAAAAGGTTCTGGCCCGCCTGACCACTCTGGTGGCCCGCGGCACCGCGCCGGACATGATGATCTGCAACTATGTGTACGAGCATGTGGAGGACAACACCACCCTGACCGTGCGCTACACCAACGTGTTCCCCCAGAACCGCCTGTTCAACTGGACCCATGTGGGCCACTTCCGCCCGGACCAGAACATCCTGATGCACTCGGTGATGTACCGCACCGAGGTGCTGCGCAAGTGCGGCATGGTGCTGCCCAAGCACACCTTCTATGTGGACAACATTTTTGTCTACCAGCCCCTGCCCTATGTCAAGAGCATGTACTACATGGATCTGGATCTGTACCGCTACTTCATCGGCCGTGCCGACCAGAGCGTGAACGAGAGCATCATGGTCAAGCGGGTGGATCAGCAGCTGCGGGTCACCCGGCACATGATCGACTGTCAGGATCTGGATGAGCTGAAGGATCAGAAACGTCTGCACGCCTACATGGTGCACTATCTGTCCGTGATGATGGCTGTGAGCGACATCTTCCTGCTGCTGGACGGCAGCGACGAGGCAAAGGCCAAGCGCACCGGGCTGTGGCAGTACCTCAAGGATCACGTAAGCACCGGCGTTTACCGCGCCGTGCGCTACAATCTGGGCGGTCTGACCGACCTGAAGTTCCCCGGCGGCGACAAGCTCACTCTGGGCGTGTACCGCCAGCTGCGCAAGGTCTTCAAGTTCAACTGATTGTTTGAAATTTACTTCTTCCGTCACGTCTTACGCCGTGCCAGCTTCCTCAAAGAGGGAGCCTTTGGCAGAATGGAACACTTCTCCTTCTCGCCAGAGCCTCCCTCCGTGAGAAAGACTCCCCCGGCCGGGGGAGGTGGCACGAAAGTGCCAGAAGGGGAATGGGTGGCATCTCGCAGCGATGACGGAAGGAGTTTCTTTTATTTGCCCGACCGGAGCTCTTTGCCGGGGCTCCATATTCCGGTTGCTTTTTGTCTGGGCGGATAGTATATTGGACGTATATGCGTCTTTTCTGGCTGTGCTGCGTTTTCCCTTTTCGTTCTTTCCTTTCGCTGATCGCGGGCCCGCTGCAGTGATGCTATCCAGAAGTACCTCGGCATCACCCTGCTGCCGCAGGCCGGTGTGGCACTGGGCATGGCTGCCACAGCCGCCCAGCTCTCGGACGGCCACATGGTGCGCAACGTGGTGCTGTTCTCGGTGCTGGTGTATGAGCTGGCAGGCCCCACGCTGACCAAGATCGCACTGACTGCCGCTGGAGAGATCCGTCCCGAGGGACGCACCAGCGCCCGTGTGGAGAACAAGCCGGAAGAAGTTGTATAAAAGGTTGTTTTTTGTCGAAATGTCACGCAATCATTGACGAACGCTGTTATTTTTTGTATACTGAGCATAGTGCCACTGGAACAATTTTCCTATTGTGTCACAGACTGGCTATCACAGGAAAAGGATAAAGGAGAATGGAATACTATGAAAAGTACCGGTATCGTCCGCGGCATCGATGCGCTGGGCCGCATCGTTCTGCCCAAGGAGCTGCGCACCAGTATGCATCTGGACACTGACACCAAGCTGGAGATCTTTGTGGATGGCGACTCCATCGTGCTCAAAAAGCATCGGCCCGCCGGCAGCTGCGATTTCTGCGGCGAGGTGGATGAGTCTTCGGTGCAGTTTGCGGGCTACTGCATCTGCCCGGCCTGCCGCCGCAAGATCGGTGCACTGTAAAACACAAAAAAGGAGGCTCTGCTATGAGCCAGATGATCGATTTCACCGTCCCGTCCACTGTGCCGGGGCGGACTTTGCATGCCTTCCGCTGTGTGCCGGAAGGTGAAGTAAAGGCGGTTCTGCAGCTGTCCCACGGCATGGTGGAATTTATTGACCGCTACAAGCCGCTGGCGGAATATCTGGCCGGGCGGGGCATTCTTGTTACCGGCCACGACCATTTGGGCCACGGCGGCTCCATCCGCACCAAAGCGGACTACGGCTACTTTGCCGAGCCGGACGGCAACCGCGCCGTTCTGGCCGACCTGCACGCCATGACCGTGCGCACCAAAGAGCTGTACCCGGGCGTGCCTTATTTTCTGCTGGGGCACAGCATGGGTTCGTTCTATGCCCGGCAGTATTTGTGCGAATACGGCCATGAGCTGGACGGAGCCATCATCATGGGCACCGGCTTCCAGCCCAAGGCACTGGTGCAGTTTGCCAAGACCCTCTGCCGGGTGCTGGCGGTCTTTCATGGCTGGCAGTACCGCAGCAAGTTCGTGGCCAACATGTCCTTTATGGGCTACAACAAAGGGCTGGAGGGCCGCACCACCCACGACTGGCTCAACCGCGATCAGGCCGAGGTGGACAAATATCTGGCCGACGAACGCTGCACCTTTACCTTTACGCTGAACGCCTACTACAGCATGTTCAGCGGCATCCTGCGCCTGCACGACCCGGCGTTCCTTGCAAAAATGCCCAAAGACCTGCCGCTGCTGTTCTTGGCTGGCGATGCCGACCCGGTGGGCGAACAGGGCAAGGGCGTGCAGCGTGCCATCCAGAGCCTGAAAGATGCCGGTGTGCAGAACATTGAGTGCAAGCTGTACCCCGGTGCCCGGCATGAACTGCTGGTGGAAACGAACCATCAGGAAGTGTTTGAAGATATCGGCAGCTGGCTGGAAAAGCATCTTGCCTGATCTGCTGCATCCGTTTTACCGTCATTCTGAGGAATGGCGGTACTTTTTGCCCTAATGGCTGGCGGCACTTTTGCCAGCCTGACCGGCAAAAATGCCCGGCACTGAACGTTTTCCCGATTGCTGAAAAAGTCCCCGGAACCAGCGTTCTGGGGACTTTCTGCGTTTATTTTCAGTTATGCTGTTATGCTTTCTTGGGTGCGATCCAGCCGTCGATCACATTTACCAGTGCCTTGCCGCGGCGGCCCAGAAGCTTGGGCAGCAGGACACGGGCCATGGCCCACACACCGGCAAAGTTGTACAGGATGATCAGCGCCGTGATGATTCCGGTCCACAGGCCATAGAGCGGCGTTTCGGCCAGCAGCACAAAGGCTTCGATCACCAGCGCGGCGGCGTTCACCAGCACGCGGCCCGGATGTACCTGCATCCCGATCATGCGGTGGGCATCGATGGCGCGCAGGGTGAACACCAGCGCAAGGCCAAGGAAGGACGCATAGGTAGCGCCCACAGGCCCCCACCACTTGATGAAGAAGTAGTTCATGATGCAGTTGCTCACAGCACCCGCCATCATGGTGATCATGCTGCGGGTGGACTTTTTATTCACCACATACACGCTGTTCATGAACTGGTTGAAGCAGCTGCAGGTGGAAGCCAGCACAAGGAACGGCACAAAGTGCCATGCATAGTAGTAGTTGGACTTCATCACGTGCATCACCGGGCGGCACAGCCAGATGATACCGGCTGCGCAGCAGAACAGCACACTGGAATAGGTGCGGAAAATTTTGGTAAAGAACTTTGCGCGGCCCTCTTCCTCGGTCACAGCGGAAAGCTGCCATGCATCGTAGAAGATCAGGCCCAGCGTAGTAAGGATGGTGGGCAAGAAATAGCCGGTGGAAAGCAGGCCGCTCCATGCATTGCCGTCGCGGCCGTCCAGACCGTTGCACATCTCACGCACAAAGAACAGGTCGGATGCGTTGATGATCCAGAAGCTGATCTGTGCCGGGATCATGGGCAGCGAGAAGCGCAGCATCTGCTTCCACAGATCCTTGTTGATGCCCTTCAGCTCCACATAGTTCCACAGCTTGCCGGTGAACATCAGGAACAGCACACTGGCAAGGTCGCCGCTGATGATGGCCAGCAGGTAGCCGTTGGCACCCCACTTGAAGCCCACCAGATACAGCACGTAGAAAGCCATGGTGGCCACGGTGCACAGCACGCCGTCCACGGCCACCAGCTTGTTCCACTGGCGGCTGCGCACAAACTGGGTGCACAGGGTGCGCAGGCAGCTCATGAGCACATAGATGTAAATGAGCAGGCCGTACTGTGCCATATCGGGCAGGAACTGCGCAATGGGCCAGCACAGCACCAGAATGCCAAAGCCGCCCAGAATGGTCAGCAGGCCGTTGGTGAACACCTGTTTTTCGCTGTTGCCCTTGTCCAGACCAAAGCGGATGATGGCGTTGGACATGCCCATGGACACGAACGGGATGAGCAGGTTCGCGTACTGGCTCAGGATCTTGGAAAGGCCCAGATCGGAGATCTCCGCCATTGCATAGGTCAGGAACGGCTGGACGATCAGGGTGAGCAGCTTTGACGAAAAGCTGGAAATGGCAAAGATCAATGTGTTGCCGGCAAGCTTTGAATATTTATCGCCGGACTTTTTTTCGTTTTCCAAGGGAACTTCCCTCCTGTTTTACAATTCGGATGCGGGCCGGTCTGTGACCGCCCGCATCCGCTTTCCCACTATTTAGTCACTTTAAAAGCGCCCGCCGGGCTTTCCAGTCCGGCAGCAGCTTTGCCACCTCGGCCCAGAACGCCGGGCTGTGGTTGGGCTGCAAAAAGTGGCAGTACTCATGCACTACCACATAAATCTGCGCCGCCGGGGGCATATGATACAGCTGCAGCGCAAAGGTGATCTGCCGTTTTGCCATAAAGCACACGCCCCACCGGCTGGTCATGCTGCGCACTTTGATAACAGGCTTGTGCCCGCCCAGCACTCCGGCAAAGGCCGGGTAGACCTTATCGCTCATGGCCGTAAAATAGGCCAGCGCTGTTTCCTTATCCGGCAGAGGCCGCGCTTCCTTCGCTGCGCGCCGCACAGCACGTTCCCGGGCCTGCTGCACCCAGTCGGCGCGTGCGGCCACAAAGCGGTCTGCCGCTTCTGCACTTGTCCGCAAGGGGATGCTCACCGCCACGGTGCCATCCTCCCGCACACGGATGTTCAGGTTCTTGACCCGTTTGCGGGTCAGCTCGTATTGGATGCCGCCTGCCGTGCGCAGCTGTGTCTCCTGCTTTCTGCCCGCCATGAGGTCAGGTAGTCTTTTTTGCCCGGTGCAGCATTTCCAGCGGCAGCTGGGCCAGCACCACAGCAGCAAAGATCAGCACACAGCCAAAGACTTCCCGGGCAGAAAGGTTCTGGTGCAGCAGCATCCAGCCGCCCAGCGCACTGAACACGCTTTCCAGACACATGATCAGGCTGGCAATGGCAGGGTTCAGATCCCGCTGGCCCAGGATCTGCAGGGTGTAGGCCACGCCACTGGACATGATGCCGCAGTAGAGGATCGGCAGCGCATTCTCCGCGAACTGCGCTGCGGAAGGTGTCTCGAACAGCAGAGCCGCAGCGGTGCTTTCCACCGACACCACCAGAAACTCGGCAAGGCTCAGCCGCACGCCGTCCACCTGCGGGGAAAAGTGGTCCACCGCAATGATCTGGAAGCTGAACAGCACCGCACAGCTCAGCAGGAGCCAGTCGCTGGACTCGATGCTGCCAAAGCCGTTTTTCATGCACAGCAGGTACAGGCCCAGCACGGCTACCACCATGCTCACCCACAGCTGCGCGCTGCCCTTACGGCCCAGAAACAGGCCGAACACCGGCACCAGCACCACGTACATGGCGGTCAGGAAGCCGGCCTTTGCCGTGGACGGATTGATGGTAATGCCGATCTGCTGTGCAGCGGAAGCAGCAAACAGAAGGGTGCCGCACACAAAGCCTGCCGCCAGCAGCTTTTTCTTCTCGGCAGCAGTTTTGGGCTTTGCATCGGTGCCGCTTTTGCGGCGGATGGCATCAAACACCATCACCGTGGGGATCAGCACCAGTACAGCCAGCCAGCTGCGCCCGGCCAGAAAGCTGTAGGCTCCCATGCCGGAACCGGCGCTCTGGGCCACAAAGGCTGTGCCCCAAATAAGGGAGCACAGCAGCAAAAGCAGAGAGTTCTTGGTTTGTGTGCTCATCAGCCAATTCCCTCCACCTTCAGCAGGCCGTACAGGTAGTACTTGCTGGAGTCATAGGAGATGGTCACACGGTACTGCGCCGCCGGGTCCAGCCCGGAGATGGTGCAGCGGTAGTCGGTGCCGTCGGTATGGATATAATAGGTGCTGTCGGCTACATACTCTGCGCCGCCGTCCACCTTTTTCCACACGGCCACCTTGAACCGCTGGGTGCCCTCAGCCGTGCCGCAACCCATAATACTCAGCGTGCCGGAGGGCACGGTAAAGTAGCTGGTCTGGCGGCTCCAGATGCCGTTGAACACTGCATACAGGCAGCCATCCGCCGTGGCCGTGGCAAACTTGGCCGAGGAGTCTGCAATGCCCTGAATGATCAGCGGATCACTGGTCTGGTCGGCCCAGCGGGTAGTGTCCTCTTCCTGCACTTCGTCCGAAGTGCCCGATGCCTTGTGCACGATGCTCTTCAGGGTGTCCTTGCAGCCGATTAGGCCCACTGCAAGCACCAGCGCCATCAGCAGCACAACGATCCTTTTTTTCATCTTCATACGTTTCCTCACGAAGCAATGCGCTTCTCTTTGTTTTTCATCCCTCCGCCCTGTTCTTGTACAGAGCAGACACAGATATAGTATACCGCATTTTCCGGCGCTGTACAAGACATTTGTCCTGTGCCGTACTGCAAGAAAAGCCCCGCCGGGGCTTTTCTTTTTGTGCGGTTTGCCGCCTGATTTTACGTTTCTTTGCCAGTGACCGCCCGCAGGGCAGCACACTCGGCAGCGGCCTGCTCCGGTGCACCCGCACCAAACAGACTGCCGTACCGGTACAGCGCCCAGCCGCCCGCGTTTTGACTGCGCAGGTCCTGCACCTGCCGGGCCAGCACATCGCCGGTGCTCCAGCCGCTTACGCTGTCCGGGTTCGCGCCGCCGTCACCGGTGCCCACGCGGTACGCGCCCAGCCCGAAGTACAGGGCCACGCCCTCTGCGCGCGGGTACGCCAGCCACGCGGGCACGATGTTCTCAAAGGCAAATCGGGTGCTGCCGCTCTGCAGCGTGTAGCCATAGCCCCAGTAGATCTGCGGGCAGAGATAATCCACCACCTGTTCTTCCCCGCCTGCAGCCAGCCACGCCGTCACATCGCTGTACTGGCTGTTGAGGTCGTTGTCGGGATTCCCCTGCGGACTGATGCCAAAGCGCAGCGTCGGGTCTGCAGTCTTCACCGCGTCGTGCACCTTCTTGACCAGAGCGGTCACGTTCTGCCGCCGCCATGCTGCAAGGTCTGCCGCACCGCTGGCCGCAAACTGCGCCGCATCGATGCTTTCTTCGGTCGCAGGGTAAAAATAATCGTCAAAGTGGATGCCGTCCACCGCGTAGTTCTGCAAAAGCTCGGCCACGCCCTGCACCACATAGTCCGCCGCTGCAGGCTCGGCCGGGTTCAGATACAGCCCGTCGCCCACTGCACACACCCATTCCGGGTGGGTGTTGGCAAGGTTGTTCTCTGCCAGATTCGGCGGCATGGCTGCAGAGGACCGCAGCCGGTAGGGGTTCAGCCACGCTTCCACCGAAAGGCCGCGCCCGTGGGCCTCCTGCAAAAGGATGTCCAGCGGGTCAAAACCGGGGTCCTGCCCCTGCACGCCGGTGCACAGGTGGCTCCACGGGAACAGCTGGCTTTTGTAAAGTGCATCCCCGAAGGGCCGCACCTGCGCAAGCACCGTGTTCAGCCCAAGGCCCGCGCAGTTTTCCAGCATTTGCACGCACCCGGCGCGGAAGGCATCCGCCGAGGAAAAATCCATTGCTGCCCATTCCAGATAGCTCACCCATACAGCCCGCCACTCGCCTGCAGGCAGGGCGGGGTTCTCAACAGGCTGTTTTTCTGCTTTCGTTTTGTCCTGTTTGGAAAACTTTTTTCTGCGCAGCCACAGCCCCGCACCCACACAGGCAGCAGCACCGGCCCCCGCCAGAAAGGTGCGCCGGTTCACACGGCGCGGTTCCGCTTCCGTTTTTTTGGACTTGCGCCGCTGGGTCACAGGGTCTCCTCCTGGGTCTTATACAGCACAAGCGCTGCCCAGCCCCGGGCGCAGGCCAGCAGCACGAACATGATGTTCGTCCAGAAGGCAAGGGCGCTCATGCCCGCATACTTCGTCAGCAGCCAGAACAAAAGGCGCAGCGCTTCCGAAATGCACACCAGCTGCAGCGGGCGCTGGATGGGCCTGCCGTGGCCGTACTCGATGGCAAGCAGGCCCGGCCACACCAGTGCCGAGCACAGGTCGCCCGCCCAGCCGCCTGCAGCCAGCTTGCTGAGCATCAGCAGCACGAACACCAGCGTGTAGCTGCGCTTATCCTTGGCGGGAGCACCCTTCTGTGCGGCCAAAAACAGCACTGCAATGCCGGTGATGCAGAACACGATCAGTTCCAGCCCCGAAAAATCCATGCCGCCCAGCACGGCAAAGCCGCCCAGCATGGACATTGCCGCTGCCGCCAGCAGGAAAAAGTACCAGGTCTTGCGTGTAAATTTGAGCTTCATTGTGTTCCTCCCGCCTGCAGCAGTGCGCAGGCTCCTGACAAAATTTTCAAAGAATTAAAAATATTATAGCACAAAAGTATGCGGGTTGTGTTACAATAAGAAAAACTCTTCAGGAGGATCTTCATGAACGCCGCAGTTTCCATCGTCCTGCTTGCCGCCGTACTTGGCGTGATCGTTTTTCTTTTGTCCCGGCGCGAGAATACCCGCCGCAGCCAGTACGGCCCCGCCGGCCTTTCGGAGTTCCGCACCGACCTGCCGCTGGACGAGTGCTTCGACCGGCTGGACGAGCACAGGGACGCCGACGAGTTCGTGTACGAGTGCCGCCGGGAAAAGGACGGCGGCTTTCTGCTGCATCTCACCCTGCACCAGCCCACCCAGCAGCCGCTGGACACCCTGTATACCCTCCGGCTGGACCCCGGTCGTCAGACCGTAGTGACCCTGATCTTCATCCGCGAAGCCTTTGGCTACAAGGAGCCGCTGTTCCCGCAGGAAATGCTTGATCGTTTTATGCAGCAGAAGCTGGATGCCCACCGCACCAAATAAAGTTTTGTGTAAATGCTTTTCATTTTGCGCTGTTTTTGGTATACTTGTAAGTGCTGCAGCGTAGAATATGCGGGCTAGTAGCTCAGTTGGTCAGAGCTGGCGGCTCATAACCGCTTGGTCCCGGGTTCAAGTCCTGGCTGGCCCACCAAAAAAGCACGAGATTTTGCTCTCGTGCTTTTCTTTTTGCATGAATAGGCGCTTTACTTGTACAATTCTTTGCTCATCTGTTTCCGAATCTCATCACGTCGTCTGTCGTAGACCTGCGTGTAGATTGCAAGGGTCGTGCTGGGCTGAGCGCGTCCGGCTTCTGCGGCCACCGTTGCCACACCGATATTGGGATTAGACAACAGAATGCTGACGAAGGCGTGCCGGAACATATGCGGATGGATTTTTTCGATTAGGGGTACATATCACAGAGCACATGATACGCTGGCCGTTTTTGTTTGCCCCCCATTGCGGCAGATCCTGCTTTCTGCCGCAAATTGCATCAGATCCCGCCGTTTGCTCAATGAGTATTTCCCGCCGTCCCGTTATACTGGGAGAGAAATGGAATTAAACGATGGAGGAACAGACCATGAAATACGGTGTCATCGATGTGGGTGGCGGCCTGCGGGGCATTTACGGCGCTGGCGTGCTGGACCGCTGCCTGGAGGAGGACCTCCGCTTCGATCTCTGCATCGGCGTTTCGGCGGGCAGCGCCAATATGACGTCCTATCTGGCAGGCCAGCATGGGCGGAACAAGCCCTTTTACGATGAATACTCCTTCCGCAGGGAGTACATGAGCGTGCACAACCTCATCCGCAAGCACTCCTATCTCGATCTGGGCTATGTCTACGGCACCCTCAGCAATGCAGGCGGCGAGAATCCGCTGGATTACGCGGCGCTTGCCCGCAGCCCGGCAGAGCTCTGCGTGGTGGCCGCTAATGCACAGAACGGCGAGGCGCAGTATTTCACCAAGGCAGACTTCCACCCGGACGACTACCGCGTCCTCATGGCGTCCTGCTGCATCCCGGTCATCGACCAGCCCTGCGTCATCGACGGCGTGCCTTATTTTGATGGCGGCCTGGCCGACCCCGTCCCGCTGGAATGGGCCTTTGCCCACGGCTGCGACCGGGTGGCTCTCATCCTGACCAAGCCCATCGGGCTGGTGAGTAGTAATGCCCGGGACGAGCATCTGGCACACCTGCTGCAGTCGCATTACCCCGCTGCAGCCGAGGGGCTGCGCCGCCGGGCATGGCGGTACAACACAGCTGTCCAGCGGGCGCGGGAGCTGGAGCGACAGGGCCTTGTCTGCATCATCGCCCCGGACAGCACCGAGGGAATGTCCACCCTGACCAAGAACCGCGCCGGCCTTGAAAAAATGTACGCCAAAGGCAAACAGGACGCCGAAGCGCTGGTGCGGTGGATGCAAAACACCAAACAAGATGAATCGGTGGGCACCTAGAGATGAAACCCGTTCACTTCCCTTGACAATATCCGCCCCGGACATTATACATATGATATGTACATACAGACAAAGGAGCCTGGAGCGGTATCGCTCTGGGCTTTTTGCATTTTGTTGTTCTGCTGCGGACAGATAGAGGGGGTCCGCAGCAGAGGAGTAGAAAACCTCCTTCCCGATTTCTGCAAAAGAAAAAGCTCACCTTCAATTTTAGAAAGTGAGCCATGTAAATCCAAAATAGTAACAGTAAGTGTCGAGTTTCGTACCCAAAAATTCTTGGGTACGGTTCTGGGTACAAAGAGCCGTTTTAGAGACAAAAAGCCACCAAAAGTTACATCAAAGTACACAAAGGCACTTTCATGGAATTATCAGACAGTCACAAGATTTCACAAGAAAAACGGGATTTCAAAATTAGCGACGTTCTCATAACCGCTTGAACCCAAAACTTATAAAGTTCTCATTGCGGAATCCCTGCTCCCATGATATGATTAAACCAGCTTGGAGGAGGATATCATGCAGAATACAAATAACGAACTCGTGTCCGTCATTGTTCCGGTATATAAAGTAGAGCCCTATTTGGACCGGTGTGTCGCCAGCATTCTGGCCCAGACATATCCGAACCTTGAGGTGATCCTGGTCGATGATGGTTCTCCCGATAACTGCCCTGCACTCTGTGATGCATGGGCACAGCGGGACGCACGCATCAGGGTCATCCATAAGAAAAACGGCGGCCAATCCGATGCCCGGAATGTGGGACTGGATGCGGCATCCGGTGCGTACATCTCCTTTGTTGACAGCGATGATTACATTGCAGAAAATTTCATCGAGACCCTTTATGATCTGCTCCATGAGTACCACACCGATATTTCTGCCGTCCATTGGAAACTCGTCTATGCTGACGCGCCGGAGGTCCCTGCTCCGCTTTCTTCCCGAAACGTTACGCTCTTTCAGGGTGCTGATGCCATCCGGGAGCTTTTTACGGAGGATACCTACGCATGTTATGCATGGAATAAATTATGCAAACGGGAACTGTTTGACACCATCCGGTTTCCGGTCGGTCGTGTTATGGAAGATCTTGGCATTGCACACAAGATCCTGTTCGACGCAGGGCAGATCGTGTACTCGGACGAACCCCTGTATTACTATTATCAGCGCGATGGCAGCACTCTCCATACAGACTGTATAAAGTTCTTTCAGGACAGGCTTGCGATGGTCACAGAGCGTTATCTGTTTCTTGAAAAGCTGTACCCCGACATGCTGGAAAACGATGCCTATTTTGTGGATATGGCCCTGAATGATTACCCGATCCTCTATCGTTCTGCCTTAGACCCTGAATCGGATCAGCTCATCCGTCATGCCTACCAAAAGAGCCGTTCTATTTTGTCCTTCTACAATAAAATGCGCTTTGCCTTTTTCAGCCGGAGCAAAGCCCTGTACTACTTTATCGAACGCCGCAACTGCAACCTTGCCCGCTACGATAACTGCTGAATCTCCTGCATTCCATTCCTTTCTGCGTAATTATAATAAAACAAAGAAGGAGCGTTTCCACGCGGGAACGCTCCTTCTTTGTTTACTATCATTTACACCATTTTGCAAACTCTTCGTCGGTGCACTTGACATAGTGGCTGCCGCTCACATGGTGATCGGTGCCCTTGTTGTAATCGATGCCGGAAGTGGCGTAGTCGTAGGTCTCAGCCACGCGGCGTTTTTCCACCACGGGGTTCGGCAGCGGGATGGCCGACAGCAGGCTGCGGGTGTAGGGGTGGATGGGATTCTCGAAGATCTCTTCGGTCGTACCCGTCTCCAGCAGGTGGCCCAGATGCAGCACGCCGATGCGGTCCGAGATGTACTTGACCATGGAAAGGTCATGCGCAATGAACAGGTAGGCCGTGCCGGTCTCCTGCTGGATATCCTTCATCAGGTTGACCACCTGCGCCTGAATGGACACGTCCAGCGCCGAGATGCACTCATCTGCGATGATGAGCTTGGGGTTCATGATGAGGGCGCGGGCAATGCCCACGCGCTGGCGCTGGCCGCCAGAGAACTGGTGGGGATAGCGCTCGGCATGTTCGGGCGCAAGGCCCACCTTGGCCAGAATTTTCTCCACCTTTTCGCGGCGCTCTTCGCGGGTCTTGTACATGTGGTGGATGTCCAGACCCTCGCCGATGATATCCTCCACCTTCTTGCGGGGGTTCAGGGATGCCATGGGGTCCTGAAAGATCATCTGCATCTGGGTGCGCAGCGTATCGTTCTGCACGCGGCTCAGCCTGCCGCTGATATCATGCCCATCAAAGGTGATCTTGCCGGCAGTGGGGTCATACAGGCGGATGACGCTGCGGCCGATGGTGGACTTGCCGGAACCGGACTCGCCCACCAGACCATAGGTCTCGCCGGGATAGATCTCAAAGCTGACATTGTCCACAGCCTTGACGGTATAGCTCTTGCTCACGCGGAAATACTGCTTCAGGCCCTCGACCTTCAACAGCGGAGCAGCATTCTGTCCTGCCATTTATTCCGCCTCCTTGATCTTTTCTGCCTCGGCACGCATGCGGGCAATGCGCTGAGCAAGCTCAGGCGGCATGTCCACCTTGGGTGCGCGGGGGTCCAGCAGCCATGTAGCTGCATAGTGGGTGTCGCTGATCTTGAACATGGGCGGGTCCACTTCGTCGTCGATGTTCAGGGCAAAATGGTTGCGCGGCGCAAAGGCATCGCCCTGCTTCTCATGCAGCAGGTTCGGCGGCGAACCCGGAATGGTGTACAGACGGTCGTCTGCGGTGTCCAGATCGGGCATGGCGGAAAGCAGGCCCCATGTGTAGGGGTGGCGCGGCTCGTAGAAGATCTCATCGATGGTGCCGGTCTCCACGATCTTGCCTGCGTACATCACGTCCACATAATCGGCCACCTTTGCCACAACGCCCAGATCGTGGGTGATGTAAATGACAGAGATGCCGCGCTCACGCTGGATGCTGCGGATCAACTCCAGAATTTTGGCCTGAATGGTCACATCCAGTGCCGTGGTGGGCTCGTCACAGATCAGCAGGTCGGGGTCGCAGGCCAGTGCAATGGCAATGACCACGCGCTGGCGCATACCGCCGGACAGCTGGTGCGGGTAGCTCTTCATGCGCTTTTCGGCATCGGTGATGCCCACCTCTTCCAGCAGCTGCACAGCCTTTTTGTAGGCGGCATCCTTGGGCATCTTGTAGTGCCACAGCATGCCCTCCATGATCTGCTTGCCGATGGGCATGGTGGGGTCAAGGCTGGTCATGGGATCCTGAAACACCATGGCGATGCGCTTGCCGTTGATGTGGCGGCGGATCCACTTTTTGTCCTTCTGCAGCAGATCCACCGTCTCGGGGCTGCCATCAGCGTGATGGTAGCTGAACTGGATGGAGCCGCTGTTCACAATGGCGTTCTGTGCCAGAATGCCCATGGCGGCTTTCATGGTAACGGACTTGCCGGAGCCGGATTCGCCCACCAGCGCCACTGTTTCGCCCTTGTACAGGTCGATGTTCACGCCGCGGATGGCGTGCACCGGGCCTGCGGTGGTCTTAAAGGTGATATCAAGGTCTCGCACCGACAAGACCTGTTCTTTTTTCTTTTCAGGCATGGGGTGTTCCTCCTTACATACTCTTCATCTTGGGGTCCAGCGCCTCGCGCAGGCCGTCGGCCACGAGGTTGAAGCTCATCATCAGCAGACTCATGACCACCATCGGCGGGATGATCTGATAAGGATGGGTGGTAAAGCTGTTGTACAGCTCGCTGATCAGAGAACCCAGCGAGCACTGCGGCACCGGGATGCCCAGACCCACAAAGGACAGGAATGCCTCGGTGAAAATTGCGGTGGGGATGCTGAACATGACCTGCGTGATGATAGGTCCGATGATGTTGGGCAGCACTTCCTTGAAGATGATGAAGAAGCTGCCTGCACCCAGCGTGCGGGAGGCCAGCACGAACTCCTGATCCTTCAGCTTGAGCATCTCAGCGCGGGCAATGCGGCTCATGCCCACCCACTCGGTGAGCATCAGAGCAAAGATAATGGTGATCATGCCGGGCTTGAGCACCAGCAGAAGCAGCGTGACGATCACCAGACGGGGGATGCCGTTGGCAACTTCCAGAAAACGCTGCATCATCATATCCACCTTGCCGCCAAAGTAGCCGGAAATCAGGCCGTAGCTCATGCCGATGACCATATCGATGATGGCGGCGGCAACCGCGATGATCAGGGACACGCGGGCACCCTCCCAGGTACGGGTCCAGATATCGCGGCCATAGGTGTCGCTGCCGAACCAGTAGTAGACATCCTCCTTGCCCTTTTCCACATAGGCATTCACTGTCTTGGAACCGGTGGTGGTGCTCATTTTCTCGTCACCGTTGAAGATGCCGAAGTTCTCCAGCACCTGCACGCGGGGCGCAAAGTTTTTCTGGCTCAGCTCCTGACCGGAGTAGGTATACTCGTTCATGCCGGGGCCAAATGCCGCCAGCAGCACGATAAAGACAACGAGGATCAGGCCGAGCACCGCGCTCTTTTTGCGGAAGAAGCGCACCCGCACATCCTTCCAGAAGCTCTGTGCGGCAAAGTTCGAGTCCATTGCGATCTCTGCGTCGTTATGCTTGAGCACAAAGTCCTTCTCGTTGAAGGTATGCTCGGAATACATGGTATCCACTGCGCTGACGATGGCATCAGCCGTGGCTTCGCCGCCCAGGCGAATCGCTTTTTCTGCCATATCAGTCGTCCCCCTTTGCCAAGCGGATGCGCGGGTCGATGATGCCATACAGCAGGTCAACGACCAGCATGATGCCAATGTACATGGCGCTGTAGATGAAGCTCAGGCTGATGACCACATTGTAGTCGTTGGACTGGATGGCCGTCACCAGCAGGCTGCCCACGCCGGGAATGGCGAAGATCTTCTCCACCACCAGCGAGCCGGTCATCAGGTCCACGATCAGCGGGGCCAGCACGGTGATAATGGGGATCAGCGCGTTGCGCAGCGCGTGGCGGAAGATCAGCGCCGGGCCGGAAATGCCCTTGCTCTCGGCCAGCAGCATATAATCGGAGTCCAGAACTTCGATCATTTCACTGCGGGTAAAGCGGGCAATGGAAGCCATGGTGAACATGGACAGCGAGATGCTGGGCAGCACACTGGAGCCGAACACGTCCTTTGCGGAGAACAGCATGGGGAACCACTTGAGCTTGAAGCCAAAGGTATAGCTCAGGGCCAGTGCGATCACGTAAGACGGCACCGACACGCCGATGACCGAGATGATGGTGGCCAGAGTGTCGAAGATGGTGTCCCGCTTGAGGGCTGCAATGATGCCGAGCACAAGGCCCACGATGGCACCCAGTGTAACAGCCATGCCGCCCACACGGATGGAAATGGGCAGACGGGACTGGATCAGCTGGGAGATGGGCGTGTTCTTGGAGATATTGTAGCTGACGCCGAAGTCACCGCGCAGCATGTTGGTCACATAGCGGAAGAACTGCACATAGATCGGCTGATCCAGACCGTACTTTGCGTACAGGGATGCGCGCATTTCCGGCGTCAGCTTTTCATCGTTGAAGGGCGAACCGGGCATCAGCTGCATGAGGATGAACAACACCAGCAGGATGGCCAGCAGCGTAAACAACGAAGTGATGATACGCTTGAGCGTGTATTTTTTCACGTTGGGTAGACCCCCTTAAAGTTTCTTCTTCTCCCTGCTCAAGACAGGGCGGCTTTTTCTGCCGCGGTCATCCGTGCGCCGGACGCGGACAGTGCAAAAGCCAAAAAGTCGCACAGCGGCGTTTTCGCTGCCACTGTGCGGCATTTCAGTTCTCGATCAGGATCAGACGCTCTTCTTTGCGTCCTTGTAGACGCGGTTCAGAGCAACCGGGTGGAAGTCCACGCCGGTCACGGCAGAAGAGATCATCTCGGCGTTGCACTGACCATACAGCGGGAAGATGGCGGCCTGCTCCAGCACGATGGACTCAGCGTCATACATGGCTTCCCAGCGACCCTCGGGATCGGTGCACAGATCACCGGTGGTGCACTCTGCGATGATGGCATCGTAGTCAGCGTCGCTCCACAGACCGTAGTTGTTGGAGTTGCCGGTGACCCACATGCCCAGATAGGTCATGGGATCGGCGTAGTCGGGGCCCCAGCGGGTCAGGCCGATCTCAAAGTTGCCGTCCTGCATATCCTGCACGCGCTGCTTCTTGGGCTCCACCTTCAGCTCCAGAGTAAAGCCGGGCAGAGTGGTCTGCAGCTGCTCCTGAACGACCTGAGCGACCTTCTGGGGAGCATCGTCGGCATCGACGACCATGGTGAAGGAGAAGGAATCCTTGCCCAGCTCAGCCTTGGCCTGCTCGTAGTACTCTGCAGCCTTGTCGGGATCGTATGCGCAGAACTCTGCAAACTTGGTCTGGTCGGCGCTGAAATCGCTGCCATCCGGGCCGGTGGCGAACTGTGCGGGCACTGCGGTGTAGGCGGGAGAAGAGCCGTCCTTCAGCACGTCATTGGTGATGGAATCACGATCCAGTGCAAAGGTGATGGCACGGCGCAGGTTCAGGTTTGCCAGCTCCGGCACAGCGTCCATGTTGGGGCTGATGTACCACAGGTAGCCGGCGCCCACGCTGGTGAACTCGGGGTCGTCCTTGACCTGCTCCACCTGCTCGCCGTTCAGCAGGGTGATGTCCAGATCGCCGTTCTGATAGCTCATCAGAGCCTGCTGGCTGTCCTTGATGACCTGATAGTTCAGGCCGTCCAGAGCAATGCGGTCAGCATCGTAGTAGTCGGCGTTCTTCACCAGCTCAAAAGCGGTGGCAGCCGGCTCATAGCTGGTCAGCACGAATGCACCGTTGGACAGCACGGTGTCTGCGCTGGTGCCGTAGGTATCGCCGCAGCTCTCAAAGAACTTCTGGTTCATGGGGTAGAAGGTGGGGAAGTACATCAGGCTCAGGAAGTAGCTGACCGGAACGTTCAGCTCCACCTTCAGGGTCTTGTCGTCCACTGCGGTGATGCCCAGATCGGTGACGGGCTTGTTGCCTGCAATGATGTCGGCGGCGTTGACCACCTGACCGATATCGCTCAGCATGTAGGCATACTCGGATGCGTTTGCGGGGTCAACAGCACGCTGCCAGCCAAACACGAAGTCTGCTGCGGTAACGGCATCGCCATTAGACCACTTTGCATCCTTCAGGTGGAAGGTGTAGGTCTTGCCGTCCTCGCTCAGCTCATAGCTCTCTGCCAGAGCCTCCACGGCTGCACCGTTCGCATCCATCTGCATCAGGCCGTCGGTGTAGTTGGCGATGACCTCAAAGGAGGTGCCGTCGGTAGCCAGCTGGGGGTCCAGAGACTGGACTTCGGTCTCCAGCATGACGTTCAGCACACCGCCCTCAGCAGAGGCGGCTGCACCAGAAGCAGCGGTGGAGCCGGAAGCAGCGGTGCTGGAAGAGCCGCCGCAGGCAGTCAGAGCCAGTGCAGCAGCCGATACGCCTGCAGCAGCCAGGAAGCTGCGGCGAGAAATACGACGATCGAATTTCATATTTTTTCCCTCTCTCTTACCTCAATGCTTTATTAAGGTAAAGCATTGAATGGTGAAAAATGCACAAAGGTTTTTTGCTCCTCCTCTGGAGCACTGCACACCTTTGTGCGATATCCGCATTATACGCTGTTCCACCTGAAAAGGAAAGGCTTCCGGCTGTTTTTCTGTGCTTTGACCAATGGTCAGCAAAAATTTTGTTTTTGTTTTTGTGCAGTTTTGAAGATATACTGTAGTTGCTCAAAATACAGTTTCACGAAAACATGAGTTTTTTGTGTTTTTCGGGGAAACAGATGAAGAGATTTCACCTGCGTATTTTCATTTTTTGTGCATAAGTCGTACTTTCAACCTGTTTTTTGTGCACAGGCCAGACACAAAAAATCCCTGCTGAAAACGCACCATTCTCAGCAGGGAAACACCGTTTTTTCGGTTTTTAGGCAAACATAGCCACTACGTAAGTCTCGCCGCCGTATTCAATGAACACCGCGCCCATCTGTTTGCAGCCTGCCGCATAGCTGCGCAGTGCGCTGCCCGCCTCGCTCAGCGGCGGAGCATATAAGTAGCCGGTAAAGCCCCATTCGTTGTTCATTGCAAGGCCGATCACCACGCCTCTGGGCAGGAACAGAAAGCTGGTGGAATGATCGATAAAATCGTACACATTCGTATCCAGCATGGCACCGGAGCCGGTGGTCATGGGCACCTTGCGTGTCAGCAGGCCGGACTGGGTGGTCAGCTGGGTGGAGTCCTCCACCAGCCAGTCTGCCAGACGGCTGGCTGCATCTTCCAGATCGGTATTATAGGTCAGGCTGGAGTCTACCTCTTTCATCAGGGCCTTGGCCTGTTCTGTATCCTTCTGCACCGTGCCGTCCATCAGTGCACTGCATCCGGCCAGCACCGCCAGTGCCAGTGCACCCGCCAGCAGGCAAGCCAGCCATTTTCTTGCATGTTTCATATAGTGGTTCTCCCCTTTCGGTCTGTTTTTCTCCATGATACCTTTTTTGCCGCCGGATTACAAGCAGAAAAAAGCTGCTGTGCATCTGCACGGCAGCTTTTTGGGCAAAACTTTATTTTGCGTACTCCACAGCGCGGCTCTCGCGGATCACATTGACCTTGATCTGGCCGGGGTAATCCAGCGTGTCCTCGATCTTCTTGGCAATGGAGCGTGCCAGCAGGATCACCTGATCGTCGCTGATGACATCGGGCTTGACCATGATGCGCACTTCGCGGCCTGCCTGCACGGCAAAGGCCTGCTCCACGCCCTCGAAGCTGGAAGAGATCTCCTCCAGATTTTCCAGACGCTTGACGTAGCTTTCCACGTTCTCGCGGCGGGCACCCGGGCGTGCAGCGCTGATGGCGTCGGCAGCCTGAATGATGAAGGCCAGCGGAGTCTTAGGCTCCACGTCGCCGTGGTGAGCCTCAATGGCATGGATGATCTGGGTATTTTCCTTATACTTGCGGCAGATGTCCACACCGATCTGCACATGGCTGCCCTCGATCTCGTGGTCCAGTGCCTTGCCGATATCATGCAGCAGACCGGCACGGCGTGCCATGGTCACGTTCACACCCATTTCGCCTGCCAGCAGACCGGCCACCCATGCCACCTCCATGCTGTGGGTCAGGGCGTTCTGGCCAAAGCTGGTGCGGTACTTCAGTCGGCCGATCAGCTTGATCAGGTCCGGGTGCAGGCCATGGATGCCCAGCTCCATCACGGCACGCTCGCCCTCGCGCTTCATCTGCAGCTCCAGCTCGTGGCGGCACTTTTCCACCGTCTCCTCGATGCGGGCGGGGTGGATGCGGCCATCGCCGATCAGTCGTTCCAGCGTCATGCGGGCCACCTCGCGGCGGGTCTGGTCGAAGGAGGACAGGGTGATGGCCTCCGGGGTATCGTCGATGATCAGGTCCACGCCGGTCGCGGTCTCCAGAGCGCGGATGTTGCGGCCCTCGCGGCCGATGATGCGGCCCTTCATTTCATCACTGGGCAGCGGCACCACGCTGACGGTGGTCTCGCTGCAGTGGTCGGCAGCGCAGCGGCTGACGGCCTGACCGATGAGGTTGCGTGCGATGTTGTCGCAGTTCTCCTTCAGGTCGGTCTCATAGGCGGCAACGCGCACGGCCTTTTCGTGGGTCAGCTCTTCGTCCACCTTGTGCAGCAGCACCTCGCGGGCGTCCTCCTGACTCAGACCGGCCAGCGTTTCCAGCCGCTCCATCTCCTTGGCGCGCAGGGCCTCGATCTCGGCCAGACGCTCCTCGGCCTCAGCGGCGCGCTTTTTCAGCTCCTCTTCCTTCTTTTCCAGTACCTCGGTCTTGCGGTCGAGGGCGGTTTCCTTCTGGTCGATGCGGTTCTCCTGACGGCTGATCTCCGCACGGCGCTGCTTGATCTCCTTATCGGCTTCTGCCTTCTGGGCATCCACCTCGGCCTTCAGCTTGAAGGCCTCGTCCTTTGCTTCCAGAACCGCTTCCTTGCGTTTCTGTTCTGCGGTCTTGATCGCTTCGTTCACCAGACGGGTGGCCTCGGCTTCCGCGCTGCCGATCTGAGCTTCGGCGGTCTTTTTACGGTTGTTGTAACCAATAAAATAGCCTGCACCGATGCCCGCAGCAAGCGCGACGATCAAGATCACGATCCAGATGATCGTGGACATCGCATTTCACTCTCCTTTGTTAAAATTCAAAATTCTGAATCATAAGCAGGAGACGCTGTAGGGCAGGTGTAGGCTGCAAACATTTTTTATAAGTGAGCTTTCAATGCAAAAAGTGGCAACAAGACCACACGCACGGCAAATGCCGCACGAACAGGCTGCAAGCTTTTCTATCTACAGTTCTATCTTATATAAAAACAGGCAGGCTCTGCCTGTAAGGGACACGGGTCACGGGAACGACCTGCACACAGCGTCTTTTATTCCATACTACTAATTATAGTACGAAACAATTGCCCGCTTGTCAAGAGGAAAACCCTGCCCCGCAGAACATTTTGTGCAGAAAACAGGGACAGTATCCGCACCGGATGCCGTCCCCGTTCCCGTTTATTCCAGATACATCCTGCGCAGCCGCATCAGGCGCGCAGGGGTCAGGCCGTATTCGGCTTCCAGATAGTTCTCGGCGCTGCCGTATTTTGCGCGGATGGTGCGCAGCACAAAGGGTGCGGTTGCCGGGTCCACGCCCGCCTTGCGGTAATAGCGCATCCGGCAGGCCGGGTTTGCCGCGATCTCTTCGGCGTGCTCCGCCAGCACTGCGTCGATCTCAGCCTTGCGGCAGAGGTTCGTGCGCTCATAGTCCGCACAGATCGTCTCATCCGAAGCGCCCAGTGCCAGCAGAATGAGCATGGCCGCCACGCCGGTGCGGTCCTTGCCGGCCGAGCAGTGGAACAGGATGGGGGTCTCGCCTGCTTCCAGCGCACGGAACAGCTCCTTGAACGCCTTGTTGCCAAACAGCATCCGCTCGTACATAGCCTGCACGAAGGTGCTGCCGTCGGCGCTTTCTTCATAGCCCTTCATCAGGGCGGCGATATCATCCGGCGCAAAGGAGATCTCGTGGCCGTCCTCGGCGCACAGGCCACAGATCTGCACCAGACGTGCACCGTCCGGTACGTAGTCCGGTTCTTTCTGCACTTCCCCGCTGCTGCGCAGATCAAGGATCAGGCGCAGGCCCAGCGCGTCCAGCTTCGCGCGGTCGGCCTCACCGGTGAGCTTGCAGGTAGGGATGCCGCGCCAGATCTGGCCCCACTTGATATGTTTGCCCTCGTCGGCTTCGTAACCGCCCAGCTCCCGGAAGTTGGTGCCGCCGGCAAAATCCAGCTGGGTGCCGGGCACCGGGTGGGCCGGTGCAGCCTTTGCCGCAGCGCTGGACAGCACCGGAAAATTGTAGAACGGCTTTGCGGGCCGTCCGCGGCGGGGCGGCAGGCTGGCCGAACCGCCCAGCACCTCCATCAGGTAGCTGCGCAGCAGGTCGATGTAGGCGGAGGAATGATCCCGCCGCTGCACCAGTGAGACGCACAGCGGGGGCAGATCTTCCAGCAGCACATCCCGCACACGGTCCAGTTCCCGTCTGGCTCCCGGTTCATAGCGGGTCAGACAGGTGCAAAGCTGCTCCTGCACAAGATAATAGGCCTGATAAAAGCTGGGGCCGATCTCCGCATTCGGCGCAAAGCCCAACCGGGCGCAGGCCGACCACAGCGGGCTGAACAGATCCTGCCGCAAGCTGGGCAGCAGCACCCGCTGACCGCGCAGCTCTGCCAGCGGGATGCTCTCCTTATCCCAGAACGCGTGCCCCCGAGGCACCAGCAGGCAGGCAGGGTCTGCCCGCAGGGTGGTGCGGGCCAGTTCCGGTGCAGCACAGCCCAGATCGATGACCAGACCCGCGTCCAGCTCCCCCTGCTCCACATCGTCCGCCACCGCATCGTTGTCCATCATGCGGAAGCGCATCTCCACATGGGGATACTGCTGGCGGAACTTGTCCAGCTGGGTCTCCAATCCGGGCAGGTAGTCCGGCACCAGCGACACGCTGATGCCGATGCGCACCGGCTGCGCCGACTGGATCTCGGCCCGCAGGGATGCCTGCATCTGCTGGAACTGCTCCACTACCGGCGCGGCATGGCGCTGCAGGCTCATGCCGCGGTCGGTAAGGGTGAGCTTGTGGTGGGCGCTGAGGAACAGCGGCCCGCACAGCTCGGCTTCCAGCGCAGAGATGCTCTGCCGCAGTGCCTGCCG
Source organism: Faecalibacterium sp. AF27-11BH (assembly GCF_003603005.1). Classification (NCBI taxonomy): domain Bacteria; kingdom Bacillati; phylum Bacillota; class Clostridia; order Eubacteriales; family Oscillospiraceae; genus Faecalibacterium; species Faecalibacterium sp. AF27-11BH. The sequence continues at coordinate 73,960 of NZ_QVGS01000011.1, read as the reverse complement.
TGACAAAAACAGCCGCTGTGCCGCGCGGCTGTAATTCATTTCATCGCACAATACCAGAAAGTAGTGCAGCTGGCGGATATCCATGGTTTCCTCCCTGAGAAAAGTATCGTATAAAGAATACCGCCTTTTTACGCGATTGTAAAGCCGTTGGCAGCAAAAAACTGCCGCACGGCATTGCACCGTGCGGCAGTCAGAGCGCGGAACGATCAGATCAGGCTCAGAGCTTCCTCGTCGCCCACCAGCGTGAAGTCCGGATGCATCTGCAGGATGCTTGCGGGCACCTCCGGAGTGACGGGGCCGAAGAATGCCTTCTTGACGATCTCGGCCTTGCCCTTGCCGTTTGCCACCATGAGCACCTTGCGTGCCTGCATGATAGTCTTGATGCCCATGGTATAAGCCTGCTTGGGCACCAGATCCACATTGCCGTCAAAGAAGCGCTTGTTTGCCTCAATGGTCTCGGCGGTCAGGTTCACACAGTGGGTCTCCAGCTCAAAGGCTTCGCCCGGCTCGTTGAAGCCGATGTGGCCGTCGTGGCCGATGCCCAGCAGCTGCAGGTCGATGCCGCCCACAGCGTGGATGATCTGGTTGTACTTTGCGCAGGCATCCTCTGCATCGGGGTTGGTGCCGTCCGGCAGGTTGATCTTTGCAGGGTCGATGTTCACCTTGTCGAACAGGTTGCGGTGCATGAAGCTCCAGTAGCTTTCCGGGTGCTCCTTGGGCAGGCCGCGGTACTCGTCCAGATTGACGGTGGTCACCTCAGAAAAATCGATGTCGCCCTTGTTGTACCAGTCCACCAGCTGTGCATACGCGCCCACGGGGGTGCCGCCGGTCGCCAGACCCAGCACGCAGTTGGGCTTCATAATGACCTGTGCCGAAATGATATTGGCTGCCTTGCGGGACATATCCGCATAATCTTTTGCACGAATGATCTTCATTACAAACGACCTCACTTATCATCTTTTTTGCCGCTCTGCACGGGCTGCGCAGAGCACTTCTGTGTTTAGTTTATCACATTTCGCAGACAAGCGCCAGTCATCCCGGCCATCTTTTCGGTGTGTTTGCACAAAAAGATGCAAAGCCCCGCCGTTTGGGCCGGCATTTCCGGTCACGAACGCGCAAAAACGCCGCCGGGCGTTTCCACACCGGCGGCGCTGCATGTTGAAAGATCAGTTCCCGCTGCACAGGCCGCAGGCGGCACAGGCGGCGGGGGTGGCGGCACAGCCGCCAAGGGCGGTCTCGCGCAGCTCGGCGGGCAGGCGCTTGCCCACGGCGTACATGGCCTCCAGCATCTGGTCGAAGGGGATCAGCTGGCGGATGCCGCTCAGGGACAGTTCTGCTGCAATGAGGGCGTTGGCCACACCGGCAGCGTTGCGGTTCTGGCAGGGGTACTCCACCAGCCCGCCTACGGGGTCGCACACAAGGCCCAGCATGTTCATCAGCACGGTGGAAGCCGCATCCAGACACTGCTGCGGGTTGCCGCCCATCAGCTCCACGGCGGCAGAAGCAGCCATGGCAGACGCAATGCCCACCTCGGCCTGACAGCCGCCCACGGCACCGGCCACGGTGGCGTTGCGCATGGCAAGATAGCCCACGGCACCGGCGTTGAACAGGGCATCCACGATGCGCTGGTCGGAGATGCGGTAGCACTCCTGCAGGGCCAGCATCATGCCCGGCACCACGCCTGCAGAGCCTGCGGTGGGTGCAGCCACGATCAGGCCCATGGAAGCGTTCACTTCCAGCACGGCCATGGCGTAGGTCATGGCCTTCTGCAGCACGTCGCCGCAGATGTTTTTCTTCTTATTATAATGTGTTTCCAGCTTTTTGGCCTCGCCGCCAATGAGCCCGCCCATGGATTTGATGGGCTTTTTCAGCGGCTGGGTGGCAGAAGCACGCATGATCTCCCATGCCTTTGCCATGCGGTGGTCCACAGCATCCCGGGGCGTTTCGCCCAGCAGGCATTCCCGCTGGCGCATTACTTCCGAAATGGGCAGTTGGTTTTCCTCACACAGGTCCAGCAGCTCCTTGGCGGACTTGAAATCCATGTTCATCGCTTGTCCCTCCTTACGGCTGCACGACCATTACATCGTTGATGTTCGGGTTTGCCAGCAGCAGCTGATCCACACCCTCGGGCAGGCGCTCATCCGACTCCACGATGGTGTAAGCCGTGTGCCCCTTTTCCTCGCGGAACAGACGCATGAACGCGATGTTCACGCTGCGGTCGCTGAGGATCTTGGTGATGTGGGCCACCACGCCGGGCTTGTCCTTCTGCACCACGATGAGGGCATTGTACTCGCCGGTAAAGTCCACCTCCACGCCGTTGATCCGCACAATGCGCACCTTGCCGCCGCCAAGCGATTCACCGCGCACGGTCATCACCTGACCGGCCGCATTCTCCATGCGGATATCCACCGTGTTGGGGTGGATGTCGGTCTCCACCTCATTGGGGGTGAAGCTGTAGCCAAGGCCGCGGTCGGTGGCAATGGCAAAGGAATCCCGGATGCGGGTATCATCGGCCGAAAAGCCCATGATGCCGCCCAGCAGGGCGCGGTCGGTACCGTGGCCGTGGTAGGTTTTGGCAAAGGAGCCGTAGAGGGTAAAGTCCGCCCGCTTCAGCGGCGGGGCGATCATCTTCTGTGCCAGAAAGGCGATGATCTCCGCGCCTGCGGTGTGGGAGCTGGAAGGGCCGATCATGTTCGGGCCCAGAACATCAAAAACACTGATAAATGCCATGGGGGTGTCACTCCTGTCAGGTCAAAAACCGCGCCGCGCATCAGACGCTTGCGCTGCTCTTGTTGATGAACTTCTGGTAGATGGTCTCCACGATCACGCCGATGGCGTTGTCGCCGGAGACGTTGCAGGCAGTGCCGAAGGAATCCTGCGTGATGTACAGAGCCACCATGATGGCGCAGATGGGGCCATTGGGGTCACCGGCCTCAGCGCCAAAGATCATGTACAGGAAGGGCAGAGCGGTCATGATGGAGCCGCCGGGAGCACCGGGAGAAGCCACCATGGCAACGCCCAGCGTCATGATGAAGGGCACCACGGTAGCAAGGCTGATGGGCAGCTGGTTCATCAGGCAGACGGCAGTTGCGCAGGCGGTAATGGTGATCATGGAGCCTGCCATGTGGATGTTTGCGCACAGAGGCACCACGAAGTTGCGGATCTGCTCGCTCACGCCATCAGCCGCAGCGCACTGCAGGTTGACCGGGATGGTGGCTGCAGAGGACTGAGTGCCCAGAGCGGTGGTGTAGCCGGGGATCTGGTTGCGGATCATCTTGAAGGGGCTCTTGTGGCTCACAGCGCCTGCAACGCAGAACTGCAGGAAGATGCAGACCAGATGCATGATGATGACCACCAGGAACACCTTCCACAGGATGCCCAGAATGGCGTAGGTCTTGCCGGACTTGGTCATGTCGATGAAGGTACCGCAGACGTACAGGGGCAGCAGCGGGATGATGACGCTGTGCAGCACCTGATCGATGATGCCGGAGAAGTCCTTCATGCCATTATAAAGTGTATCACCGATGGTCTTGCCGCGCAAGGTGGACAGGCACAGGCCCAGCACGAAGGCCAGCACCACGGCAGACAGGGTGTCCAGCAGCGGAGGGATGGAGATGGAGATGTAGCTGACCAGAGAGTTGTCAGCCGTGGCGGCGATCTGTTCCAGAGCGCCTTCGCTCATGAAGCTGGGGAACAGGCTTGCGGACACCAGATAGGATGCCGAGCCCGCGATCAGGGTGGAGCCGTAGGCCAGAGCCACCGTGATGAGCAGCAGCTTGCCTGCGCCGCTCTTCAGGTCGGCAATGCCCATGGTGACGTAGGCCACGATCATCAGCGGGATGATGAACTTCAGGAACGAGCTGAAGATGCTGGATGCCGTGACGACGACCCGGCAGAACCACACCGGGAAGAACTGGCCGATGATGATGCCCAGCACGATGGCGATGAGCAGCTTCGGCAGCAGTCCGAGCTTGAATTTTTTCTTTTCCATAAGAATAAAATCCTCCTTTTCCTATTCTGACCTTTGTGCGGCACCTGACAGCGCTCTCTCCGCCGCAGCCCGCACGGCCAGCCTTTCACGAAACGTCAAATTTTCACTTGACGTGTTGACACATTTAGTTTAACATAGACATATGCATGATTCAAATTCATAAAAATAAAGTTATGGTTTAAAAATCTTAATAGCAAAGGAGCTTCGCCATGGAAGTGCGCCAGTTGAACACCCTGATCCGTGCCGCCCAGTTCCAGAGCTTTTCCAAGGCAGCGGAAAGTCTGGGCTATTCCCAGTCTGCCGTTACCGTGCAGATCAAAGCGCTGGAAGAAGAGCTGGGTGTGCGCCTGTTCGACCGCATGGGCAAGCGGGTGATCCTGACCGCACAGGGTCAGTGCTTTCTGGAATACGCCAACAGCATTCTGGATACCATCCACAACGCCCGCCGCGCCCTAAGCGAGGATGCCGAACTGGAGGGCTGCCTGCACATCGGCACGCTGGAATCTCTCTGCTTTTTCCGTCTGCCCGGCCTGATGCATCAGTTCCGGGTGGAACACCCCAAAGTCAGCCTTCGGGTCACTACCGGCTCCCCGGAAGAGCTGATCGAAAAGATGGAGCGCGGCGAGGTGGACCTCATCTGCATTCTGGACGAGCCGCGCTACTCCAACAGCTGGCACAAATGCAACGAGATCCCGGAAGAAGTGGTGTTCGTGGCCTCCCCGGACATCGACCTCGGCCACCCCGGCCCGTACCGGGTGGCAGAGCTTCTGGACAAGCCCTTCTTCCTCACCGAACGCAACGCCAACTACCGCCGCACCTTTGACCGGTTTCTGGCTTCCCGCCAGATCGAGCTGACCCCCAGCCTTGAGATCAGCGATACCTCCTTTATCATCAAGATGCTGGAGCGCTCCTCCGGCATTTCCCTGCTGCCGCGCTTCGCTGTGGCCGAGCCTGCGTCCAGAGGAGATCTGCGCATTCTGGAGGTGTCAGACTTCCGGCTGACCATGTACCGCCAGATGTTCTACCACAAGGATAAATGCTGCACCCGGGAAATGGACGCCTTCATCCAGCTGGCCTCCGGGCCGGATCTTCCGCTTTTATAATACAGATAATACAGAAAGCAGCAGACCCCCGGACGGTAAACCGCCCGGGGGTCTGCTGTGCTGAGGAGTTTTCAGGAATTTGCAAAGCATTGCGCAGACTGTGTGCAGGCACAGCCCCGCAGAGGAGGATGATTAAGCAAAGAAGGAGATGATGAGTGCTACCAGGAAGCCCACACCGCCAACCAGAGTTTCCATGATGGTCCAGGTCTTGAGGGTGGTCTTTTCGTCCATGCCCACAAGGCTCTTCACCAGCCAGAAACCGGAATCGTTAAAGTGGGAGCAGACGGTGGAGCCGCCGGCGATGGCAGCGGTGACGCAGGCCAGATACAGCGGGCTGAGTTCGCTGAGGCCGGGCATGGCGGAGATGATGCCTGCTGCCATGGTCATAGCCACGGTAGAGGAACCAACGGAGATGCGCACCAGAGCAGCCACGATGAAGGCCACCAGAACCAGCGGCAGGCTGGCGTTTGCCACGGCGTTGCCGATGACATCGCCCAGACCGGAGTTCTGCAGCATGTAGCGCAGCACGCCGCCGCAGGCAGTGACCAGCAGGATCATGCCGGTGGGCTCAAGGGACTTGGTCATGATCTTTTCCAGCTGGGCATTGTTATAGCCGTGACGGGTGCCCAGCAGATACATAGCAGCGATGGTAGCCAGCAGCAGAGCCATGAAGGGCTCACCGAGGAAGGCCAGAACGGGCTGGATGCCAGCCAGAGCGGGCACCACTTTTGCCACAGAGTTTGCAATGATGAGGACCAGCGGGATCAGAATGATGCCCACGATGGTGCCGAACTTGGGCAGCTTGCTCTCGTCGATGTCTGCCTGCTGTGCAACGTGCTCGGGCACCTCGATCATATACTTCTTGCCGCAGATGGAGCCCCAGATGGGACCGGCAGCGATCATGGCGAAGATGCCGCAGAAGATGCCGATGAGGATGACCCAGCCCAGATCAACGCCCAGCATGCTGGCCACCAGAACGGGGCCCGGCGTGGGAGGGATGAAGGCGTGGCCGACAGCCAGACCGGCCAGCAGAGGGATGACATAGTACAGGACCGAGCGCTTGGTGCGCTTTGCCAGAGAGAAGGCCAGCGGGATCAGGATGATCAGACCGGCATCAAAGAACACCGGCATGGCCACCACCAGACCTGTGATACCCAGCGCCCATGCGGCTTTTTCGTCGCCGAACTTGCGCACCATGGTCACAGCCAGCGTCTGTGCGCCGCCGGATTCTTCCAGAATGGCACCGAACATGGAGCCAAGGCCCACCAGAAGAGCGATGCCCTTTAAGGTGTTGCCGATGCCTTCGTTGACCGAGCCGATGATGTCAGACAGGGGCATACCGGCCATCAGGCCGATGCCCACCGCACCGATCAGGATGGAGATCATGGCGTGGACTTTGAACTTGATGATAAGGATGAGCAAAAGGATCAGGCCCGCCACCGCGGCGAACACGAGCCGTGCGGCGTCCGGGGTTGCAACAGCTGTCATAAACGTTTCCTCCATTTTTTGATATTTTGTATGCTTTGGGTCTTATTTCAGCGCCGTCCCCGCAGACGGACACCGGATTTCGATGGTTTTTATAGGTGAAGCAATATCCGCTTTTTTGTTTTTGGCGTAACTTTATCCAGACCGTTCAGCAAAACAACGCTGAACAGTTGATTTTTGTTTTTGGTTTTTATCGCAAACGAAGCGTTTTTACTCCATATATGCACCCTTCATGGGGCTGACGGCGTGCTGAGAGTAGAGTTTCAGCAGGCCCTTGGTGTACTTGGGAGCCTTGGGCTTCCAGTTGGCACGGCGCTGGGCAAGGATAGCCTCCATCTCTTCGGGGGTCTTTTCCTCACCGTTCACGCCCACGATGGCAAGCTGGCGGTTCGGCACATCGATGCGGATGAGATCGCCCTCTTCCACCAGAGCGATAGGGCCGCCCACAGCGGCCTCCGGGCTGACATGGCCGATGACCGGGCCGCGGCTTGCGCCGGAGAAGCGGCCGTCGGTGATGAGCGCCACGCTGGAAGCCAGCTTCGGGTCGGCGCAGATGGCCTCGCCGGTGTAGAACATCTCGGGCATGCCGCTGCCGCGGGGGCCTTCGTAACGGATGAAGATGGCATCTCCGGGCTGGACCCGCTTGTTCAGAACGGCGCTGATGCACTCTTCCTCGCTGTCAAAGGGCTTTGCGCGCAGGGTGGCGTGGAACATGTTCTTGGGGCAGGCGGTGTGCTTGATGACACTGCCCTCCGGGGCCAGATTGCCCTTCAGGATAGCAATGCTGCCGTCGGTGCCCTTGGCGTTGTCAAAGCTGTGGATGATATCCTCGCGGGTGACTTTGATGCCCAGACCCTTGGTCTTTTCCTGCAGGATCTCGTCGCAGTGCTCGTAGAAGCCGTTCTTCTTCAGGTCTTCCAGGTTTTCGCCCAGCGTCTTGCCGGTGACAGTCATCACGTCCAGATGCAGCATGGACTTGATCTCTTCCATCACGCGGGGCACGCCGCCTGCATAGTAGAAGTACTGTGCGGGCCAGTCGCCGGAAGGACGGATGTTCAGCAGATAGTGTGCGCCGCGGTGCATCCGGTCAAAGGTGTCGGCATCGATCTCAAAGCCGAACTCGTGTGCAATGGCGGGCAGATGCATGGTGGCATTGGTGGAGCCGGAGATGGCGGCGTGCACCATGATGGCGTTTTCAAAGCTCTTCATGGTGACGATGTCCTTGGCCTTGATGCCCTCGGCCACCAGCTTCATCACCTGAACACCGGCGTCGTAGGCGGCCTGCTTCAGCTCCGGGGCGGTGGCGGGCATCAGGGCGGTGCCGGGCAGCATCAGGCCCAGAGCCTCGGCCATAATCTGCATGGTAGAAGCGGTGCCCATAAAGGAGCAGGCACCGCAGCTGGGGCAGGCATTGTGCTTGTAGTAGTCCAGCTGCTCGTTGGGGATCACGCCCGTCTTTTCCCATGCGTCGAACTTGCCGATCTGTTCCAGCGTCAGCAGGTCGTTGATGGCGCAGGCGGGGTCATTGACCACGTACTTCTTGGGCAGGGTGTGGGCTTCCATCACGCCGCCGGTGACCACGATGGCGCTCATATCCTTCAGGCGGCCAATGCTCATCAGCATGGCGGGCATGGACTTGTCGCAGCTGGCGATGAATACGCCGCCGTCGTACACGGTGGCGTTGGCCTGAGCTTCCACCAGATTCACGATGGCGTCACGGTGGGGCAGCGAGTAGTTGATGCCGTCGTGGCCCTGTGCGATACCGTCGCACATATCGGTTGCAAAATAGCGTGCAGCCTTGCCGCCGTGGGTGTTGACTGCCTGTACAGCCTCCTTCACGAACTGATCCAGATGGGCGCTGCCGGGGTGGCTGTCGCCAAAGGTGCTCTCCACCATGATCTGGGGCTTTGCAAGGTCATCCACCTTCCAGCCCATGCCGATCTTCAGCGGATCGTTTTCCGGTGCCAGTTTACGCACTGCCTGAGAACGCAGTTCCATGATCGTACCTCCAAAATACTCTTTTTTCTGCTTTGCAAATCGTCCTTTTGACTGTCGGACATCTTACATGTTTATTCTAATCGAATCCCGCCTCGTTTGCAAGTTGTCGCAGTCAGAACCCACTTTATAACAATAACCAGCCTAGTTTTTCGTGCATATTGCTCTGAAATCTTGGATACATCATATAATCTAACCAGTTTTCCGACTTTTCTGTGTCATTCGTCTTAAAAAGTCATCAGACAACTTCAAACGTAAAAAGTCCCCGCACAGCCCTTGCACTGTGCGGGGACGTAAAATGCAGCGGCGTCAGGTTTCCCATTCGCCGTCGTAAAGCTTTCGGATGCAGTTGCGGTTGAAGTTCAGGTGCATCACCATGGCAGACCGGGCGCCAATGGAGTCATGCCGGGCAATGGCTTCGGTGATCATGCGGTGGGTCAGGATGGTCTCCTCCGTCAGCTTTTTGTGGGTGACGTTCACGAACATCATGACCGCCGTATCGATAATGGGGATCAGCTGCTCCACCACCATGTTCTTGCTGCTCTCTGCGATGCAGGTATGGAATGCGATGTCGTCCTCAATGTACAGATCACCGCTGTGGATCTTGCTCTCCACCCGGTCGCACAGGCGCTGGATGCGCTCGATGTCCTCGTCGGAAGCGTTCAGCGCTGCCATCTCGGCCATGCCCGGTTCCAGCAGCAGGCGCACGTTCACCAGATCCAGTGCCAGCGCGTTCTTGTCCTGCACGCTGCGCAGGTTCAGCGGGTCCGAAAGGCCCTTGGCGGTCGTGACCACATAGGTGCCGGAGCCTCGCCGCGCCTCCACGATGCCCTTGCTGGAAAGCAGCTTCACGGCTTCGCGCACCGTGCTGCGGCCCACGCCGAACTTTTCACCCAGCTCAAATTCATTGGGCAGCTTGGCTCCCGGCTCCAGCGGGGTATCCAGAATATAGTGGTAAATTTCGTCCTCCACCTGTTCGGCAAGGAGTTTGTTTTTCAGATGGGAAAATTCGCTCATGGGTGTTCCCTCCCCTGTTTTTTAAGTTATTATAAGGCAGGGCAGCAGACAAAAGCAAGGGCTGTCCTCATTCACAGACAGCCCTTGCTTTTGGGTATTTTATTCGTTTGCGGCCTTTTCCAGCTCCGCTTCCTCTGCGGCAGCTTCGGCCTCCTCCTGCTTCTGGTACTCCAGGAAAGCCGACCACATGGGTTCGATGTCCTTGCCCTTCACCCGGCGGTCGAAGTAGTTGCGGGTGATGTCCACCACAGTGCCAGACAGCACCAGCACGCCGATCAGGTTCGGGATCATCATCAGACCGTTGAACGTGTCGGAAAGATCCCACGCAAGGCCCAGCTTCATGGTGGCACCCACCACGGTCATGCACACAAAGACCACCTTGTAGATGCGGCTGCCGGTGGTGCCGAAGAGATACTCCACGGCCTTGGTGCCGTAGTGGCTCCAGCCAAGCGTAGTGGAGTAGGCAAACAGCAGAATGGAAACAGCAATGAACTTGGGGCCAAAGCTGCCAAATGCGGCGGTGAAGGCCTGACCCACCAATGCGTTGTCCTGCACACCGGCCAGTACAGCGCCGCTCTGCAGGTCCACCACGCCGGTGGTCAGGATGACCAGAGCAGTGAGCGTGCAGACCACGATGGTATCGGCAAACACCTCAAACACGCCCCACATGCCCTGATGCACCGGCTCCTTGACGTTGGAAGCGGAGTTGACCATGACGGCAGAGCCGAGACCGGCTTCGTTGGAGAAGGCACCGCGCTTGAAGCCCCAGGTGATGGTCTGGCTGATGCCGTAGCCCAGCGCACCGCCGCCTGCCGCGTTCAGGTTGAACGCACCCTTGAAAATAGCCGCAAATGCCGCTGGGATGTTGCCCGCGTGCAGCACTACGATGATGAGCGCGCCTGCAATGTAGAACAGGGCCATGAGCGGCACCAGCTTTTCGGTAACAGCGGCAACGCGTTTCAAACCGCCAATGACGATAAGGGCCGTGACCACCATCAGGCACAGGCCGGTGACGAGGGTCGGTACGCCAAAAGCAGCGTTCATGTTGCCCGCGATGGAATTGATCTGGCTCATGTTGCCAATGCCGAAGGAAGCCAGAATGCAGAAACAGGCAAACAGCACTGCCAGCACCTTGCCCAGCTGTTTGCAGCCCTTCTTTGCGCCAAGACCATCGGTGAGGTAGTACATGGCACCGCCCGACCACTCGCCTTTTTCGTTTTTGCGGCGGTAGTACACGCCCAGCACATTCTCCGAAAAGCTGGTCATCATGCCAAGCAATGCCATGACCCACATCCAGAAGATGGCTCCCGGCCCACCGGAAACGATGGCCGTTGCCACACCCACGATGTTGCCGGTGCCGATGGTGCCCGCCAGCGCCGTGCACATGCTCTGGAACTGGCTGATGGCCATATCCTCCTTGCTGGTGTGCGCGGTGATGTCCTTGTTGGTGAAGATCGCGCCGATGGTATGCCGGAGCCAGTAGCCCATTTTGCGGAACTGGAAAAAGCCCGTGCGGGCGCTCATCCAGAAGCCGGTGCAGAACAGCAGTGCCAGACCAAACGGCCCCCACACCACGCCATTGATGGCATTGTTCACCTGCGTGATCATCTCGACCATTCTCTCTTTCCCCCTATACACAAAACAAAAGCGGACAGAACCCACCAAAGGCTCTGCCCGCAAAAATTCGGAGCGCTCTCATTTTCCGCCGCCGGGGTGCGCCGCATTCCCGGCTGCGCCCCATTGCGCAAAGACGATAGCTCTGTCCTTTTGCCTGAGAGATACAGCCGCTTTCCCTGCGGCCTTACACCTTCGGCACCCACTTTACAAGCGGGCTTCTCCAGAGTGCACGGTCTTTCTCCGCCGTGCACGTCTTTTTCAGTTCTTCTGGCGCACAGTTGTGCGCGATAGAAAGACTATACCATATTCTGTCCTTGTGCGCAAGACATTTTGTATATCATACGCTGCTTTTTCATCTGTTATGCCGACAGATGAATTTTGTTTTGGTATTACTTTTGTCCTCCCTCATCATAGCGCTGCCATAAATTTATTTTACTTTTCTTTTGGCTCCGCGCCTTCAAACCCCCGGGCTTTTCCATCCGGGCTGGCATCGCCGTTTTCTTTCGCGGTCTCATAAGAATCTGTGCCGTAATAGGCGCTGGCGGGGCCGATCTCCAGCCAGAAGTTCTCCCGTTCTTTCTCTGTGGTCGGTGCTGTCTCTTTTTTGTTTTTCATCTGCAAACGCCTCCTTTTCTGCATAAAGTCTTGCCTGCAGGCCAAAGCTTTATGCAAAGGAAAGGCGGTGTATCCCATGCGCAGTGGAGGTTGGAAGCCCTTTTGGGCAGCACTGTTTGCTTCGCTGCTGGTGCTGGTGCCGCTGGTGGGCGGCACGGTGCTGCTGTCCCGTCAGCAGCTGCGCACCCAGCTGCGGCAGGCTGCCCGCAGCGAGAGCGGTGTGCCCATCCAGCTGCCCAAGACCACCGACCAGCTCACTGTGCTGCTGTGCGTCTCCGGCGAACAGCCCGGCTTTGTGCTGGCCTACCTGAACGCCAGCCAGAACTGCGTGCATCTGCTCAGCGTGCCTGCCGTGCTCACCGTGCCTTTTGCAGAAGAAGAAACGTCCCTTGCCCGCTGCTATGCCGCCGCTGGCCCGGCCCGCTGCCGCGAAGCGCTGGCACAGGTGCTGGCCCTGCCGGAGGGCACAAGGTATCTGGCCTTTTCTCCCGATGTGCTGGAGCGCATTGCCAGCCGGTACGGGCCGGTGCGGGTAGGCTTTACCGGCGCACTGACCGAGGAAGAGCTTGCCCGCTATGGCCGCAGCCGGGCCGTGCAGGGCATTTCCGCCGGGGACGCGCACGAATTCTTGTGCCAGCTGCAGGCCGACGAAGCCTTTTCACCAGTACGCACCGCAGCGGCCCGCGCTGCCGTGTGGGATGCTTTTCTCCGGCAGGATCTGGACCTGCTGCCCGCCACCCTGCCGGATGCCCTGCGTGCCAGCAGTTCGGCCCTGCTCACCGACCTGACCGCGCTGGACTATGACGCTTTGGAACGCACACTGGAATTTCTTGCCAACAACAGCGCCGCTGTGGCGGCGCAGGCCCTGCCCGGCCAGTGGAATGCCGCCAGCGGCACTTACACGGTCACGGATGCTTCCCGCGCTGCCATGCAGACCTTTTTCAATGTTTCGCCCACCGAGGCGCAGGCCTCGTCCTTCAGCGAGCCATAACCCAGCACCAGCGTGCCCGCCGCTGAGGGTGCTTCTCCGGTCAGGTCGTAATCGCTCAGCAGGCTCAGCTGCACGCCTTCGGCTTCCGCCGCGCAGCGCAGCGCAGCATCCGGCGGCGGGTCTTTGAGCTTTGCCAGCAGGTTCAGTCCGGTGTGCAGGCCCGCAAGGGTCAGCTCGCCGGGAGCAAAGGCAGTGTTCAATGCTGCCGCCAGCGCGTCCCGCCGGGCCTTGTAGGCCACCCGCTCCCGGGCCAGATGCCGGGTGAAGTAGCCCTCGGTGATAAAGCGGGCCAGCGTCTGCTGCTCGAACCGGCTCACCGTGCCGGAGTAAAGGCGGTATTTTTTCCGCCATGCAGGCAGAAGATGCTCCGGCAGCACCATATAGGCGATACGGATGCTGGGAGCCAGACTGCGGGAGCAGGTGGAGAGGTACACCACCGGGCCGTCTGCACCCGCCATGCCCTGCAGGCTGGGCAGAGGCCGGGTATCAAAACGGAACTCCGAATCGTAATCATCTTCTATAATATACCGCCCGCCCGGCCTGCGGGCTGCCCAGTGCAGAAGCTCGGCCCTGCGGCCCGCAGGCATGGTAACGCCTGTGGGGAACTGGTGGCTGGGCGTGACGTAGCACACCGCTGCATCCGACCGGTTCAGTGCTTCCACCGAAAGGCCGTCCTCGTCCACCGGTAGGCAGCAGCAGTGCACACCGTTGTTCTGCAGCACCTGCAAAGCACGGGGGTAGCCCGGCGTTTCCACCGCTGCAGGGCCGGGCAGCAGCGGTGCCAGCAGGCCCAGCAGATATTCCAATCCCGCCCCCACCACGATCTGGTGCGGCCCGCACTGCACACCGCGGTATTCAGAGAGATATTCCGCCAGCGCCTGCCGCAGGGCCGGGTCGCCCTGCGCATCGCCGTGGGTGAGCAGCTGGGGCGAAGAATAGAGCAGCTCCTTTTGCAGCCGCGCCCATGTGCGGAACGGGAACAGCTCCGGGTCTACCCCGCGGGTGGAAAGGTCGTACCGCACCGGCAGCACAGGCGGTTCCGGTTTTGGCGGTGCGGGCTGTTCCGGCCCGCCGGCAGGCCGGGACGGCAGGGCCAGATATTCCTGTACATAAAAGCCGCTGCGCTCCCGCGGTTCCAGATACCCTTCCGCCGCCAGCATCTGATAGGCGGCATCCACCGTATTCACCGAGACGGACAGCTCTGCCGCCAGCCGCCGCTTGCCGGGCATCCGGGTGCCCGCCGCAAGGGTGCCGCTTCGCATCTCTCCGGCAAGGCTGCGGTACAGCTGTTCGTACAGCGGCACGCCAGAAGAAGCATCCAGCGCCGTGGTCAGATGGACCATAAATTATCCCTCCTGTCTGGGTATCGCATCAAACTGACCCCATTAAAAAACTTTATTCTGGGTATTTTCATGGTGTCAGTTCTGCGTATAATAGGAGCATACACGCTGGACACCCAAATGTCAAGTAGGATTGTAGGTAAGTGGTTGCGAAGCAATCAAAGCCCCAGTGGGGCTTTGAAGCGGCGAACGGTCTTGCCGCAGGTAAGATGGAAGGGCCTCGCCCTGACAAGTTCGCGTTTGTGAAGCGAAGCGGAACAATAAAGTCCCCAGTGGGGACTTTAAGCGACCGAACGGTCTTGCCGCAGGCAAGATGGAAGGGCTTCGCCCTGACAAGTTCGCAGGACTTTGGCCCCGCGGGAACGGAAAATTGGAGGGAAAGTAAAATCATGTCTACTACTGCAATGTGGCTGCTTCTGGCAGTCGTTGTCATCGTCATTCTGTTTGCAAGTGTGCTGTACAAGCGCACCTTCACCACCAAGGAGCTGGCCATGACCGGTGTCATGGCCGCTTTAAGCCTTGTGGCCTATCTGTTCTTCCGTGTGCCGTTCTACGGCGGCTCTTCGTTCCATCTGGGCAACACCTTCACCGCCCTGACCGCCCTGCTGCTGGACGGTGTGTCCGGCGGTCTGGCCGGTGCCATTGGTCTGGCGCTGGCCGATATTCTGGCCGGTGACCCGGGCTACGCCGTCACCACCTTTGTACTCAAGTTCATCATCGGCATCACCTGCGGTGCCGTGGCGCACAAGGCATTCAAGCTGCGCGACCTCGACAAGCACAGCTCCGGCTATCTCGTCAAGGTGATCGTTTCTGCCGGTTCCGGCCTGCTGCTGAACGTGCTGACCGACCCGTTCCTGGGCTACTTCCGCAATGTGTACATCTTTGGTCAGGAATACACCGTGGCACAGGCGCTGACCAAAATTGCAGGCGGTGTCACCTTTGTAAACAGCGTGGCCTCCACCGTGTGTGCGGTCATCCTGTACCTCGCCCTGCGTCCGGCCCTGGAGCGTGCCGGTCTGCTGCCCAAGGGCGAAAAACACTAAGCGATCTCTCTATCCTGATACAGCACTGCTGCCCTCACCTGCCGGACTCCTCCTATCCTCCGGCGGTGGGGGCAGTGGTGTTTTTCGTGGACGACCTATCACACGGAACTCCTCCAGTCTCGCATTCGCTCGAAAGCCCCCTCGGGGACGGGGCTTTTGACAGAAACTGAAGCAAAAAAGCGCTCGTCACACAATTCTGCATGACGAGCGTTTCTGCTTTTTACCGCAATTTTCAAAAATAGTGCCTATTAAAACGGCATATTTGCGATATGCAGTTTGCGGATGTTGCTTGTGCATTAAAAACGCAACCTGCTATCATTACAGCTTTTCAAATACAAGGAACCGGAACGAGATATCGGTTTCCAGCTGGGACAGCGCAGCAAGGCGCTCCGCCCCGCCGCGCGGCGTTTTCCAGTAATAGGGTGTCATGGCGAACAGCGCTTCCAGCTGTTCGTGGGGCACCGTGACGCGGCCGGTCACTTCCCGTTCCCCAATGGCGGCAAAACCGTCATAGGCGATCTGCTGCACCGGGTTTTTATAGGGCTTTTCGTAGAGCACGGCCTTCATCTGGTACAGATGTTCGGCACCGGGCACCACATAGATCATCCGTCCGCCCGGGCGCAGCACCCGCAGGAATTCCTCCTGTGCAAAGGGCGAAAAGCAGTTCAGCAGCAGGTCGGCCCAGCCGGTGCGCACCGGCTGGCTGAAACTGGATGCCACCGCATACTGTGCCGTGGGCAGGGCCTTGGCCGCAAGACGCACCGCAGGCTTTGCGATATCAAAACCCGCCAGCTGCACCCGGCGGCCTTTTTCGGCAAGCGCCTGCGCGATGCAGCGGTCGTACCAGCCCTCGCCGCAGCCTGCATCCAGCAGATGCAGCGCCGCCTCCGGGCTGGCAGGCTGGCCGTACTCTGCGCACAGCTCCCCCACCGCTTTGCCAAAGATGCCGTAGTATCCGGCATTCAGGAACGCACGGCGGGCGGCCACCATCTCCTTGCTGTCGCCGGGGGCCTTGGTGCGCATGCTCTGCACCGGCAGCAGATGCCAGTAGCCCTCCTTGGCGCGGTCAAAGCAGTGGCCTTTTGTGCATTTCAGGGTGCTGTCGCCGGTCAGTTTCTCCCCGCACAGCGGGCACTGCCATGGGGCAAACGGTTCATTTTTGCTCATACTTCGTCGCTGTGGTCCTCAATGGGTGCAGTTGCACCGCCGTGGGCGTTCATATACTCCTCAAAGTTCGTGAACTTCTGCTGCGGCGGACGGCGGCTGATGAGCATAAGGCCCGGGTCTTCGTCCCTTGCAGCAGCGGCACGGCCGCGGCGGCTGCTCTCCGCTCTGGGGGCACGGGCCGGTGCAGGCTGTGCATTGCGGGACGCATTCTGACGGCCGCGCTGGCCGTTGTTTGCACCGCGGCCCTGCTCTGCGCTCTGGCTCTGGGCGGCAGGCTGGCTGTTCTGGCGGGCCGGACGGTCGCTGCGGTCATTGCGACGGCTCTTCTGGCCTTGCATGCTGCTGTTCTGCTGAGCAGGCTGTGCAGCCGTACGAATGGCCGGGGCGGCGGGTGCAGCCGGAGTCTTTTTGGCCGGGCGCAGCGGAGTGGCCTCCGGGGCGCTCACAAAATGCGGGTCAAACTTGGGCTGCGCATTGCTGCCGCGGGCAGGAGCGTTCTGCTCCCGGCGCGAGCGGCTGTTATTATTGGAACGGCGGTCATTGCTGCGTCCGCCGGTAGTACGCTTGGTATCATCCATGAGTGGTTCCTCTTTTTCGGTTTTTGCGGGCTTTGCCTGCACCTTGGGTGCGGGTGCAGCCTTTTTTTCAGGTTTTGCGTTTTTTGCTTCGGCCTTTGCGGGCTTCGGCTGCTTTGCGGCAGGCTTTTCTGCCGGTTCAGCGGCGGCTGCCTTGGGCTTTTTGCCGCGCACCGGCGGCTCCGGGCGCACCGGCGCGGGCACGCCGTCCCACGGGTGGCCGCTCACCACGGGAATTTTGCGGCGGTTCAGCTTTTCGATGCCTGCCAGATACTCCTGCTCCTCAGGTGCACAGAAACTGACCGCCGTACCGTCGGCACCGGCGCGGGCCGTGCGGCCGATGCGGTGCACGTAAGTCTCCGGTACCTCGGGCAGGTCGTAGTTGAACACATGGGACAGCTCGCTGATATCGATGCCGCGGGCGGCGATATCGGTGGCTACCAGCACCTTGGTCTTACCGGCCTTGAAGTTTTCCAGCGCGGTCACGCGGGCGGTCTGGCTCTTGTTGCCATGGATGGCCGCCGCCGGGATGCCCTGCTTGGTGAGGTCTTTTGCAATTTTATCCGCGCCGTGCTTGGTGCGGCTGAACACCAGCGCGTTCACCACCGGGGGCTGCAGGTTCTTGATGAGCCACGGCAGCAGGAATTTCTTGTTGCCCTTTTCCACATGGTACAGGCTCTGCTGGATGCGGTCCACGGTGCTGGACACCGGGTCCACCTTCACAAAGGCGGGCTTGCGCAGGATGCCTGCGGCCAGCTGTTCGATCTCGGTGGGCATGGTGGCGCTGAACATCAGGTTCTGGCGCTCCCCCGGCAGCTTTGCGATCACCTTCTTCACATCGTGCACAAAGCCCATATCCAGCATCCGGTCGGCTTCGTCCAGCACAAAGATCTCAAGGTTCGAGAGATCGATAAATCCCTGACCGATCAGGTCGTTGAGCCGTCCCGGGCAGGCGATCAGGATGTCCACGCCCTTTTTCAGCGCTTCCACCTGCGGTGCCTGGCCCACGCCGCCAAAAATGACGGTGCTGCGCAGCTTGAGATACTTGCCGTAGGCATCAAAACTTTCGCCGATCTGCAAAGCAAGCTCACGGGTAGGGGTTAGGATCAAGGCGCGGATGGCACCCTTTCTGCGGGGCGCATTGGCCGTGAGCCGGTCCAGCATGGGCAGCGCAAAAGCAGCCGTCTTGCCGGTACCGGTCTGGGCGCAGCCCATCAGATCCCGGCCGGACAGCACCGGCGGGATCGCCGCCGCCTGAATGGGCGACGGGGTCTCATAGCCTGCCTCCTGCACAGCGCGCAGAAGCGGGGCGGACAGATTCAATTCTTTAAATGTCATGGTTCTCCAATAATTATTCCGTAATTTTCCGGCACTCCACATAGTACCGCTTTTCTTCTGCGTGGCCCATGCTGAAGGTCTTGCGCGGCAGCACGCCGCCCATCACAACGCCTTTGAACAGGTCACTCTTGGCAAACGGCGGCATCAGGAATGCCACAGCACCTTTTTTGCACAGGGCGCGCACAGCAGGCTCGTCGTGCACATAGTCCACGCGGGCTTCCTTGTGGTGCTCAAGATAGTATTCGATAAATTCGTCAATGGTGCCCACGGTCAGCGGTGCGGTCGGGTCCTCAAAGCTGAGCACGTTGGACATGTGCGGCCCGGCCAGCGTGAAGGGCTGCTGCTTGCTGCCGCCAAAGCTGCAGCCGGCCATATTGGAATCGCTCCAGGTGATCAGGCTCAGCAGCACCGCTGCGCAGTCCACATTGAACAGCACGCGGTGGATCGGCTCGATCTCGATCGCAGGCGAGTGCACATTGCACACCTCGGCCAGACACCAGCGGGCCGGATGGTTTGCTGCCTGCTCCGGTGTGAGTGTCTTTTTCAGCTCCTCCCAGCAGGCCTTTGCAGTGGCCAGCGAGTGGTTGCCGTCGCCCACGGCCAGCGTCAGCGGGTCGCGGCGGGTGGCATCCGGATACTTTTTGTCGAATTCTTCCTGACTGCCCAGCACAGCCAGCGCATCTTCGATCTGCGCAATGAGGGCAGGGTCTTCCACAGCCCAGCCCGCAATGTGGCCACCGTTCAGCATCAATTCGCCCTCGTACACCTTGGGCAGTTCGGCTTTATGCGCCGCCACCGGCTCGATGAGGGTGCAACCGGGGTCGTCCGCCAGCATCATGATGTGAGGCGTTTCCAGCGCGGCACCGGTGCGCACCTTCATGCGGGGCGGGATGCGGCTTTCCACGGTGCTCTCGCTGGGGCGCACCGTGCATTTCTCGCCCCGGCGGTAGCTGTAGGCTTCCAGATCCACCATGCCCACAAGGCCCTGCCGCACCTTGCCGCTCTGCTCGGTGCGCTCCACGTAAACAAAGCCGTCCACCGCGCGGGTCAGCACGTTCCGGGCATAGTCATCCATGGTGGCATGGATCTTCTCAATGCGTGCATCGGCATCGCCGTCCTCCAGATAGACCTCCGGCAAGATCATGTTCAGGGTGCTGGGGCTGCCTGCCGCGGCAGCCTCGGCTTTCTGCCAGTAATCCCGGTCACTGGTGAACTGATCGCAGGCAATGCAGCCCCACTTTTCCAGTGGGATCTGCTCCGAAGGCAGAAGGATGTGGGCCGGTGCAAAGCAGGATTTGGTATTCATAGCAGATTCCTCCCTCTTATAAAACCAGAGACGTTACTGGAAAATGTCGGCGCTGTGCAGCACCAGATGCTGCACGCCCTGTCCGGCGGCAGACTGCTCCAGTGCGGTGCGGCTGTCGGCGTCCATCGCCTTGTCTGCCGTCACCAGCAGGTTGTCCATGCCCAGCGTCACAGCGGGCACATCCAGCGACACGCTGTTGGTATTGCACTGATCCAGCGTGTAGCTGAACCACAGGGTCATGCTGCCCGCAAAGCGGCTCTGCAGGGCGGCGATATCCGCCTTGAGCTGATCCGCGCGGGAAACGCCGCTGGTCTCGCCGTAGTCCTGTTTGCGGCTGAGCTTCGGGAACTGGACATTGGTCAGGACTACCTGCTCAAAGCCCATGCCCTGCACCTCGGCTACCAGATCGCCTACATATTCCACTGCCGCAGCGGAGTAGGGATTCAGCCATGCATTGCCGTCCTTCTGGGCGTCCAGCCACAGGCCGTCGCCGTAGTGGATGGCCATGCTGCGGTCGGTGCGGGAGGAGATGGGGTCCTTGAAGGCTGCAAGCTGGGCCACAGGGATCACGCCCTCCTCCCGGAAGATGGCCGCGATGCGGGCCGGGTCCACGGTGGTGTCGGCAATGCTCTGGGCGGCAGCCGGCACCTGCGAAGCGTAGCAGATGCTGCCATCCGGTGTTTTCAGGGTCACAAGGCCGTAATCCGCTCCCTGCGCCTTGAGCTGCTGCGCCGCTGCACGGATGGCCGCATCATCGGCAAGGGTGCTCACATCCACTGCGGCCCAGCTGCCGCCGGTAATGGCCTTGCCGTCCAGCTCCTTGGGCTGTTCCGGCTCCGGCTGGGACGAAGCCGCTTCCTGTACCGCCGAGGATGCAGCTGCTTCGGACGAGGCGGCTGCGCGGGATGCCGATTCAGCTTCCAGATCACGGTTCTTCACCACAGTATACCAGGTGTGGGTAGCCCAGTCCAGCACGTGGGGTGCTGCCAGCCAGGCTGCGCCCAGCACCGCCAGCACCAGCACCACGATGCCGATGCCTTTTTTGATGCGTGTACCGCGGCTGTAGAAGCTGCGGCGGTAGCGCTTGACCTTCTGACGTTTATACTTTGCCATTGTCGATTCTCCTCCCTGCCAATGTTACAGGATCACAGAATGTCCGGTGAAACCATAGATTGCCAGTGCCAGCACGCCGATATACACCAGCGTGATGGGCAGGCCGCGGAATGCTTCCGGGATGGCCTTGCTGCGCAGGCGGTGGCGGGCTTCCGTTACCAGCAGCACCGCCAGCACATAGCCAAGGCCGCTGCCAAGGCCAAAGCCAAGGCTCTGCCCCAGCGTAAAGCTCTGGGTGCGCTCCACCAGTACAGTGCCCAGCACACAGCTGTTCAGGCCCGCCAGCGGCACGATGCGCAGCAATGCGCTGCGGTGCGGCAGGCCCTTCGCCAGCCACAGCACGGCGTGCTCCAGAACGCACACCACGGCAATGCTGGCAATATACACCAGCGGGCGCAGCTGGGCACGGTTTGCCAGCGGCGCGATCCGGCTGCCGGCATACCACGCAAAGGGCGTTACCAGCACCTGCGTGATGCACAGCTGCATACCGAACAGCCAGCTGCTGGTGCGGTCATCGCCCACCAGCTGCACCAGACGCGAAACGCCCAGTGCACGGGTAAAGACGGCGTTCTGCGCGAACACCGCCAGCAGTGCATAGCTGAAGAACACTGCGCTTGTTGTTACAACATCTCTCATTGTTCGCGGTCCGCCTCCTTCTGGGAATGCACATCCACAAGGTTGCGTGCCTCTTTGGTGAGATATGCCTTGCGCTTTTGGGCCAGTGCACGCCATACGGCGCACAGCACGCCCAGCACGATAAAGCCGCCTGCCGGCATGCTTGCCATGGGCAGCACCGGGCGGCTGACAACCACACCGAACATGGTGCCTGCGGCCAGCCATTCACGGACGCAGCCCAGCAGCACCAGCAGCAAAGCATAGCCCACCGTGATGCGCAGGCCCTTGGAGACAGCCTTGCGCACCGTCTCCTGCACGCGGCCAAAGCGGTAGGTCAGCAGCGGCTCCACCGTGAGCATGGGCAGGTAGATGCCAAGGCTCAGCAGGCTGGTGCTGAACAGCATATTCAGGATGGGATACACCGCCAGATACACCACCGCCGTGCTGAAGCCGTACACCAGTGCACGGGGCAGCAGCTTTTTCTGCAGCGTTTCCGGGGCGGGATCCTCGTCGTGCAGGGGCACAAGGCGGCTCAGCAGACAGGCCAGCACGCGGGAGGGCACCAGCAGCAGCGCCACCGCCACCGCCAGCATCACCGCATTCTGGCCGCTGGTGGCAAGCACCACCAGCGGGGCAAGGCCCATGCCCTGCATGACCACCGGGTTATTCAGGAACACACGGTCGTGGTGGGCAAACTTGTTGGGATCTTTTACGATCAGTTCAGCCGTTGCGCGTCTCATTGTGCTGCCTCCTTTCCGGCATCTGCCTGCAGATGGGTCAGGTGATACAGCTTTGCCTCGGTGCGGTCGATCCATGCCGACACACTGTTGACCACCAGCAGCGCAAAGCACACACCGGTCTCGTACACGCCATAGTAGCGGAAGCCCATGCTCACAACGCCCACCAGCACGCCGTACAGCACACGGCCCATGCGGTGGTGCACGCAGGTGTAAGGCTCGTTGATCAGGAACACCGCGCTGAACAGGATCGCGCCAGTCAGCAGCTCATCCCGCACACACTGCAGGCGGGGCAGGATATTTGACAGCACGGCACTGTCGGCAAGGCCCGCCTGCCGCGGGAAGAAGAACGCAATGACCGCACAGGTCACAAGAAAGCTGATCGATGCAGACATGTGGGCATCCTTCTGGGTCCACAAAAACAGGCCGCAGGCAAGGATCACCAGCGCAGCGCCGGTGCCCATGGGAGCAGCATATTCGCCCAGACCCAGCGCCAGCGAGCCGATGTTCAGCATGCCGCCGCTGCGCAGGGTGTCCCCAATGGCGCTGGAGACCGGCACCATGGAAGCGTCCCACAAAGGGATGTTCGTATAGGGCTGCGGATAGCGGAACACCTGTTCCGGCCATGACACTGCCGCCACCACATAGCCCACAGCAGCCGGGTTGAAGGGGTAGCTGCCGTAGCCGCCAAAGATCTCCTTGCCGATCAGCACACCGGCAAGCACTGCGGCGATCAGAACATAGATATCCACCGTCACCGGCATCAGCAAGGCAATGACGAGCGCAAAGCTCTCGTTGGAAAAGTCACTGCCCTGATACACGCGGCGGCGCAGCAGCGAAACGAGACGGTCGCACAGGTTGCCGGTAAGCACCGCAATGCCGCACAGCAGCAGCGGGCGCACACCGTACAGAAAACAGGCCATGCACAGCACCGGCACCGCCATAAAGCAGATATGCTTATAGTAGCGGCCGGTCTTCTGGAGCTGTGCCTCCTGCTCCCGGATCAAAGATTCATCCATAAATGGTTATCCTTTCAAAGGCTGGCGAGGTGCTGCACGGCTGCAGCAGGGTCTGCTGCGCCGAACACTGCACTGCCCGCCACCAGAATATCAGCGCCCGCTTCCACGCACTGGGGCGCGGTGGCATTGTCCACGCCGCCGTCCACTTCCAGCAGATAGTGTGCGCCGCGCGCTTCGCGCTCTGCCTTGAGCCAGCGCAGCTTGTCCAGCGCCGAGGGCATGAACTTCTGCCCGCCGAAGCCGGGCTCCACGCTCATCACCAGCACAAGATCCAGCTGGTCAAGATACGGTGCCAGCGCCTGCGGCTCGGTGCCGGGCTTGATGGTCAGCCCCACCTTGCAGCCCAGCGCCCGGACGGCATCGATGGTGGCCTGGATATCGTCCTCGCACTCAAGGTGGAAGTTGTACAGGGTGGCACCGGCTTTGATGAAGGCTTCCGCATACTGCAGCGGATGGCTGATCATCAGGTGCACATCATAAAAGGCATCCGGCAGATTTTTGTGCAGGCTCTTGAGCACCGGCACGCCAAAGCTGATGTTGGGCACAAAGTGGCCGTCCATCACGTCGTAATGCAGCATCTGTGCACCGGCATCCAGCACCATGCGGCAGTCTGCACCCAGTTTGCCAAAATCAGCGGAAAGGATCGAAGGACTTACGATTGCCATATTCTATCTTTACGCTCCGTTATTTTATAATTTCTTATTCCCATTTGTCCCATTATGCTGGCGGTTTCAAACCGCAAAAACAGCATGGGCATGGTTATCTTTTAGTTTACATGAAAACGAGCAAAAAATCAAACCCGCCAATGGCTTTTTCACGGAAATGACGTATTTGGAAAGATCTGTCCATTTGCGAAGTAAACTCCCTCAGTCAAAGCCTGACGGCTTTGCCAGCTCCCTCGGAGAGGGAGCCTCTGGCACGCCCGGAAGATTTGCACTTTAACCGGAAGCTTTACCGCCATGCCAAGGGCCCCATCCCAGAGGGGGCTGGCATTGAGCGCAGCGAGATGACTGGGGGAGTTTCATCGGCGGCAAGGTTTCCCCACGCCAAAACAGCCAGACCGCCCCGGGTCCGGGGCAGTCTGGCTGGAAGTTCATTCTACGGGCTTCATGCTTGCAGGGTCTTCCACGGTGGGTTCACCGCCGGCTTCGTCCGGCAGGCGCTTCATGCCGCCGGGGTTCGGGGCCACGGTGGGCAGGGTGAACACGAACCGGCACCACTCGCCCTGCTGGCTCTCCACCCGGATCTGCCCGCCGGAAAGGTTCACCAGCACCTTGCAGATGTTCAGGCCAAGGCCAGCGCCCCGGGCGTGCAGGCCGCGGGAGCGGTCCTCCTTGTAGAACCGCTGGAACACGTAGGGCAGCGCTTCCGGGCTGATGCCCTGACCGGAGTTCCAGATGGAGATCTCGGCTTCCGGGCCAAGCTTTTCCACCCCGAAGCGGATGGTGCCGCCCGCAGGCGTAAACTTGATGGCGTTGTCCAGCAGGTTATACACCACCTGATGGATCAGGTCGGGATCGGCGTAGACCAGCACCTTTTCGTCCATGGTCAGGCCGTCGATGTCGATCATGCCGTCGTTGATGCGCTGCTCTGCCGACAGCGCCACGCCGGTGATCGTCTCCCAGATGTTGAACATCCGGGCATTCACCTGATATTCGCCGCTTTCCAGCTTGGAAAGATCCAGCATGTTCTGGATGAGCCGTGCCAGACGGCCCGTTTCCTCACTGACCAGCTGCAGGTAGTGGTTCTGCATATCCGGCGGGATGGTGCCGTCCAGAATGCCGTCCACAAAGCCCTTGATCGTGGTCATGGGGGTGCGCAGCTCGTGGGCAATGTTGCCCATGAACTGACCGCGGGAGTTGTCGTTCATCTGGATGTTGTCTGCCATGCGGTTGAAGGTGCGGGCAAGGTCGGCTGCCTCGCCTTCGCCTTCCACTCCCTCCACACGGACGGAAAGATCACCGCCGCCAAAGCGCTGGGCAGCATCCGTCACCTTCTGCAGCGGGTCGGTGAGCTGGCGCATCAGGATCTTGGTCAGGATGCTGGCACACAGCAGCATCACACAGGCCGACAGCAGGAAGTTGGACCAGAACTGCTGCTTGAACTGGGTCAGCTGCTCGCCGGAAGAGCACAGGAACAGGTAGCCGCTGGGCTGGCCGTTCTCATTGCGCATTTCGCTGACCGTGATGTAGCTTTTCCCGTCCAGCATGCCGCCCAGCGTGCCGAACACATGGTAGTAATCTGCATCGGAAGCGTCGATCTTCTCCATCATTTCTTCCGGCACGGTCAGGCTCTCCAGCTTGTCCGGGCTGGAGGCGATCATCACCCGGCCGTCGTTGTCGGTAAAGAACAGATAGGCCTCTGCGCTCTCGCCGATGATCTCCAGCTTGGTGCTCAGTGCGTCCAGCTCATCGCCTTCCGGCAGCTCCGCCTGCTGGACCAGATACTGGGCCGTGCGCTGGGTGACACCCACCACCTGATCCAGTGTTTCGTAGCGGTCCTTGGCGAAGTAGTTCTTGAACAGCACCCACTCCGAAGCGCCCATCAGTACGATGCCCAGCACCATCAGGGTGGACACCAGCGAGAAGAATGCCACCGAGATACTTTTGCGCATTACTGACGCACCTCGAACTTATAGCCCACGCCCCATACGGTCTTCAGCTCCCATTTGTCGGAAGCACCGGCCAGCTTCTCGCGCAGGCGCTTGACATGCACATCAATGGTGCGGCTGTCGCCGTAATACTCAAAGCCCCACACCTCGTCCAGCAGCTGGTCACGGGTGTAGACGCGGTTCGGATGGGAGGCCAGACAGTTCAGCAGTTCCAGCTCCTTGGGGGGAGCCTCCACCACCTTGCCCTTGACCCGCAGCTCATAGCTGTTCATGTCCAGACGCAGGTTGTCGAATTCGATCACGCCCTCGGTGCTCTCGGCAGCAGCCGTGGTGGTCTGGCAGCGGCGCAGCACCGCCTTGATACGGGCCACCACTTCCTTGGCATCAAAGGGCTTTACCATGTAATCGTCTGCACCCAGCTCCAAGCCCAGCACCTTATCAAAGGTCTCGCCCTTGGCCGTGAGCATCATCACCGGGGTGTTGCCCGCCTTGCGGATGCGGCGGCACACTTCCAGACCGTCCATCTTGGGCATCATCACGTCCAGCAGCACCATATCGGGCTTGACCTGATTGAACTTTTCCAGACCTTCTTCGCCATCGTTTGCCACCGTGACCTGATAGCCCTCCTTGGTCAGGTACAGCCGCAGCAGCTCGCAGATATTGGTATCGTCGTCCACAACGAGGATCTTTTCGTTGGCCATAATGATCTCCTCCCATTTTATCGGATGCCCGCCGGGGCAGGCAGAGCAGCAAAGTATTCCACTTCTTATTATACGGAAGAGTTATGACAAAATAAAGAAGGATTTGTATGATTTTTTCACAATTCCGGCCCGGCCTTACTCGATCATCAGCCGGATGATCTCCTCATTGGTCTCCTTCATGCCGTTCTTGCCCAGACGGCCGATGCCCTTGATGGTGGTCTCGATGTCCTTCATCACGATGCCGTCGCCGCCCTTGAACTCCTGATGGCACTTGTACATGTTGTAGCCAAGCAAGGCCGCGTCCACCGAGGATGCGATCTTTGCCGCGCAGGAGGCCTTTGCGCCGTCGCACACGATGCCGGACACGATGGCCAGCGCATTGACCACCGTGTGGATGGCGGCCTGATAGCCGTCGCCGCACAGATATACGATGCCCGCGCCTGCGCCCGCACCGGCGCTGACTGCGCCGCAGTAGGCGGACAGGGTGCCGATGCCGGTCTTTTCGTGGATGGCCACCAGATTGGAAATGATGAGGGCACGGTAAAGCTTTTCCTTGCCGCTGTGCAGCTCCTTGGCATATTCAATAAGCGGCACCGAGCAGGTGATGCCCTGATTGCCGCTGCCGGAGTTGATGATGACCGGCAGCTCACAGCCGTTCATGCGGGCATCCGAACCGGCGGCCGCCTTGGCCTTGGCCCGGATAGACACATCGTTGCCGTAGGTAGAAAGCAGTACCCGGCCGATGTTCGCGCCATAGTCGCCCAGAAGGCCCTCCTCTGCAATGGCGTTGTTATAGCGGATCTGGCGTTCCAGCAGGTCCGCCACATCCTGCAGGTCGGCCGTCTCGGCAAAGTCCCAGATGTCCTTCATGTTCAGCAGGCTGCGGTCGGCCCGGCTGTCCCGCCGAGCCTCCTCGTTCAGCAGCGGCTTTTCGTAGAGCACCCGGCCATTCTTTTCGATCAGGCAGATGTTGGTGTGAAAATCCGCAATGCGCACCTTTGCGTAGGAATCCCCGCTGCGCTCGGTAACGATGATATCGAACACATGCCCCTGCTCGATGTGCTGGATGGAAATGGGCACCGTCTGCAGATAGTCCCGGATGGCAGCCTTCTTGTCCTCGCTGACCTCGGAGATGACTTCCAGCTCTCTGTCTGCCGAACCGGCAATGATGCCCGCTGCCACAGCGGCTTCCATGCCTTTCAGGTGGCCGGTGTTGGGCACGATGACGCTCTTCACATTCTTAATAATGCTGCCGCTCACCTGCAGCTGCACGCTCTCGGGCAGTGCGCCCAGCACCTCGCGTGCCCGGGCCGCAGCATAAGCCAGTGCAATGGGCTCTGTGCAGCCCATTGCCGGGATGAGCTCCTCTTTTAATATTTCCACATACGCCTGATAGCGCGGATCACTGCATTCCATGACGGGTCCCTGCCTTTCCTGTCGATTCGATATTTACCAACAGGAATAGTATACTATAGAACCCGCGCAATGTAAAACAAATTCTTCCCCGCCCGCAGGGCCGGCTATTGCAAAGCGCAAACCGCAGAAGTAGAATAGGAGCATCCAAACCGATAAATCCATGGAGGGTCTTCCAATGATCGAAAAAGAAGTACAGGAGCTGCTGTCCTTCATTGACGGCAATCCTACCGCATACCACACCACTGCATCCGTCCGGAATATCCTGCTGAAGGAGGGCTTTTCCGAGCTGCTGGAGAGCCGCCGGTGGCAGCTGGAACCCGGCGGGAGCTATTTTGTCTGCCGCAACGGCTCCAGCATCCTTGCATTCCGCATGGGAGAACAGCTGGAAAACTACAGCTTTAACGTGGCCGCTGCCCACACGGATTCCCCCTGCTTCCGCATCAAGGAAAACGCCGAGATCCACATGGGCCGGAAGTACACCAAGCTGAACACCGAGGGCTACGGCGGCATGATCTGCTCCACATGGATGGACAGGCCGCTGTCGGTGGCAGGCCGTGTGCTGATAAAGGAGAACGATGCCATCACCTCCCGCCTGCTCACACTGGACCGCGACCTGCTGATGATCCCCAGCGTGGCCATCCATATGAACCGCGAGGTCAACGACAAGGCTTCCTACAACAAGCAGGTGGATATGCTGCCCCTGCTGGGCGGTGCCGCCGAGGAAGGCGTGCTGAAAAAGCTGATCGCCGCTGAGCTGCAGGTCGCAGAAGACCAGATCCTTGGCAGCGACCTGTTCCTCTGCATCCGCGAAAAGGCCGCCGTCTGGGGCTGCAATGAGGAGTTCATCTCCTCCGGCCGTCTGGATGACCAGCAGTGCGTGTTCGGCATCCTGAAGGGTTTTCTGAACGCGCACTGCGCCCGGTCCATCAATGTTGCCGCCTTTTTCGACAACGAAGAAGTGGGTTCCGGCACCAAGCAGGGCGCGGCTTCCACCTTCCTGTACGACGTTCTGCACCGCATCGCCCAGAACGTCTGCCCCGGCGATGAGGACTTCCACCGTGCGGTGGCTTCCAGCTTCATGTTCAGCGCCGACAACGCCCACGCCGTGCACCCCAACCACCCGGAATATACCGATGTGAACAACTGCACCTACATGAACGAGGGCGTTGTGGTCAAGGTCCACGCCGGCCAGAAGTACACCAGCGACGGCATGAGCATGGCCGTTGCCAAAGAGCTTGCCGCCCGCGCCGGTGTCCCGCTGCAGTATTTTGCCAACCGTTCCGATAAGGTCGGCGGAAGCACTCTGGGCAACCTTGCCATGGCACAGGTATCCATGAACTGCGTGGACATCGGCCTGCCCCAGCTGGCCATGCACTCCTGCTACGAGACCGCCGGTGCCCGGGACATCATTTCTCTCATCCGGCTGATGGAGGAATTCTACGCCAGCCACTTTGAAGAGACCGCGTCCGGCACCCTTACCATCTGCAAGTAAGACCCGTACAACCTGAATCATAAGGACTGCCCGTGGAAAAGCAGCACTGCTTTTCCACGGGCGGCTTTTCGTTTCCACTTAAGTGAGTATTGAGAAAAAACGTCCATTGTGCTACAATTATCCTGTTATAATATCGCTTTTTACCGCAGCGTAAAATCTTTTTCGCAAGGAGTATAATAAAATGAAATTAGGTATCGTCGGCCTGCCGAACGTCGGCAAGTCCACTCTGTTCAATGCCATCACCTCCACCAAGAACGCAGAAGCCGCAAACTATCCCTTCTGCACCATCGAGCCGAACAGCGGCATCGTAGCCGTGCCGGACAAGCGTCTGGACAAGCTGGCCGAGATCTGGCAGA
The DNA here is from genome assembly GCF_003603005.1 of Faecalibacterium sp. AF27-11BH. Lineage (NCBI taxonomy): Bacteria > Bacillati > Bacillota > Clostridia > Eubacteriales > Oscillospiraceae > Faecalibacterium > Faecalibacterium sp. AF27-11BH. The sequence goes on along the minus strand of NZ_QVGS01000011.1, from coordinate 44,317 downwards.
CCAATAAAAAGACCCCTGCCATCGTGGAGTTCGTGGATATCGCGGGCCTTGTAAAGGGTGCCAGTCAGGGCGCGGGCCTTGGCAATAAGTTCCTGGGCCACATCCGCGAGTGCGACGCCATTGTGCATGTGGTGCGCTGCTTTGACGATGACAACATCATCCACGTGGTGGAGGATGTTTCCAAGGCTGAGGCCGTGGACCCCATTGCCGACATCGATGCCATCGACTACGAGCTGATCCTGTCCGACCTTGAGGTGGTGCAGAACCGCGCAGGCCGCATGGCAAAGGCTGCCAAGAGCGGCAACAACAAGGGTGCTGCCGCCGAAGCCGCATGGCTGCAGCAGCTGGCCGACCACCTGAGCGCCGGCAAGCCTGCCCGCAGCTTCGATTTTGACGAGGGCGATGCCGAGCAGCAAGCTGTTCTGCATGAAATGGGCCTGCTGAGCGCAAAGCCGGTGCTGTACGCCTGCAATGTGGGCGAGGACGACCTGATGGAGGGCATCGAAAACAACAAGTATGTCCCGCTGGTGGCCGCACGCGCCAAGGAAGAGGGCGCACGCTACATTCCCATCTGCGCCAAAACCGAGGAGGATATCGCCGACTACTCTCCCGAGGAAAAGAAGGCTTTTCTGGCTGAAATGGGCATTGAAGCCAGTGGTCTGGACAACCTCATCACTGCCAGCTATGATCTGCTGGGCCTGATCTCCTTCCTGACCGACGGCAAGAAGGAGTGCCGCGCATGGACCATCCGCAAGGGCACCAAGGCACCGCAGGCTGCCGGCAAGATCCACAGCGATTTCGAGCGCGGCTTCATCCGTGCCAGCGTCATTGGCTACAGCGATCTGGAAGCCAACAACTTCGATTACGCCGCCGTCAAGGCCAAGGGTCTGCAGCGCACCGAGGGCAAGGAGTACGTTGTCAACGACGGCGATGTGATCGAGTTCCTGTTCAATGTTTAAAGGGAAACCCTCTCAGTCAAAACCCGACGGTTTTGACAGATTCCCCCTTTTGTCGCTGCGTGACATCTTCCCCCGGCCGGGGGAAGTCTTTCCTCTCAGGGGGAGCTCGATTGCAGCGAACCGGAAGAGCCATAAAAGCTCTCCCTTTGGGAGAGCTGGCATCGCGCAGCGATGACTGAGAGGGTTCGTTCCCCAGCCTTCCTGAATTAAAAAGAGTCATTCCCCTGAATATGGCCAGAGCGCACGCGTCGGCCATTTAAAATCGTAAAAGAGGTTTCCTATGATTTTCGGTATTATGGGCGCAATGCCCGATGAAGTCGATCAGCTGTGTGCAAAGCTGGAAAACGTCACCGTGGAGCCCTACGGCGGCGTGGATTACCACAAGGGCACGCTGGCCGACAGACAGGTGGTGGTGTGCTGTGCCGGCATGGGCAAGGCCAATGCCGCCGCCACCACGCAGGTGCTCATCACAAAATTCGGCGCGGAGAAGATCATCTTTTCCGGCATCGCAGGCAATATGACCTCGAAGATCGGCATTGGTGATGTGGTCATCGGCAAGACCGTGCTGTACCACGACGCACAGCTGGACATGATCTGCCAGAACCCGCCGTTCCTCAAGGAATACACCGGCGACCCGGAGCTGATCGCTGCCGCCGAAAAAGCCTGCGCCGAAGCGGGTGTGAAGGCTCTGGTGGGCAAGATCACCACCGGCGACCTGTTTGTGGGCGACAGTGAAACCAAGGCTGCCATTGAAGCCAAATGCGCCCCCGACTGCGTGGAGATGGAGGGTGCCGCTGTGAGCCAGATCGCCGCCAAGAACGGTGTGCCCTGCGTCATCCTGCGCGCCATGAGCGACAACGCTGACGAGGACGGCCACGAGGTGCTGGTGGTGAAAAAGTTCAGCATTGCTGAATATGTAGCCACCGCCACCAAGATCGTGGCAGCAATGGTGGAAGCACTGTAAAAAAGAACCCTCTCAGTCAATGCTTCGCATTGCCAGCTCCCCCGAAAGGGGGAGCTTTTGACATTCCGGAAACGTTTTCCGTTTTGCCAATGGCTCGCCCTTCGGGAGAGCTGGCGAACAAAGTGAGCCTGAGAGGGTTTTCTTTTACAAGAACTGTTCCAGCCTTACCCGGCTATCCTCCTGAAACTCCTGCAGTCTTTGGGCAAGGCGCTTTGCGCCGGGCGCGGCATTGGGGTAATCCTTCTGGGCCTTTACGCAGTCCACCACCCCCATGCCGCTGCCCTGTGTGAGCATCTCGGCCAGATTGCGGGTGGACTTGTCCGTGAGGGTCTTCATACTGATGCCCATTTTCGTGTTCAGCTTTGCCATGGCGCTCTGCCCCTGCGCGGTGCCGCCGCAGGCCTCGATGGCGGTGTGCGCTTCCTGATTGAGCTGGTGGTACACATTGCGCTGGCGCAGCAGCTCGGCCTTGAACTGCACATCGTCGGTCATCGGCACGATCTGTTCCAAGGTGTTCTTGCCCATCTCGGTATTCTGCACCACGGCTTCCAGCAGGTTCAGGTTGTCGTTTTTCTGGTTTTCCATACAAAAAATCCCCCTTCTGGCCTTAGTCTGCGCCAAAAGGGGGATTTTATACACTGGTTTTATTCTGCACGCATCTGATCGCCGCCGGCGTTCTGTGCCTCCCGCAGGCGTGCATCGCACAGCTCGTACAGCGCCTGCCAGTTCTTTGCAGAGACATTCTCCAGCCCGGCTGCGCCGCAGCTCAGGGTAAAGGGTACCCGGCGCATCATGCCGGTGGTGGTGATGCATTCCCGGGGCATCTGCCGATACAGGTTCTGCATTTCCTCTGCCAGCTGCTTGCCGTCGGCATCCAGACAGCCCACCGCAAAGATGCTGCCGGTCAGGCGGCAGACCACGCGGGTCGCAGGGGTATCAAAGTTCTTTTTCCACTGGTTGCCCACAAAGCAGTGCAGTTGGTCCATCACAGGCTGGCCGTAGGTATCCCGCAGCTTCTGGCCGTTGTCGATGCTCACCAGTGCCACGGCCGCTTTGCGGCCCTGCGCTGCACACTGTTCCAGCTTTTGGGCAAACACCGTTTCCAGATAGCGGCGGTTGTACACGCCGGTAAGGAAATCGTGGCTCATATCCTCGCGGCACAGTTCCCGCTCCCGGGGTGTCATGCGCTCTTCCGGCAGCACATTGCCTGCCAGCGGTGCACTCATTTCCAGCTCCCAGCATTTGCCGTCCGCTTCCACTCTGCGGTGCAGCACACAGTCCACACGGCCATTGCGCAGCTCGTAGTCCACCCGCAGGCCATCGTCCTGCCAGCCGTCACAAAGCGGTGCTTCGGTCAGGGTCACTGCCTCAAATACGGCCTGCGCTGAGCGCGCAAGTTCCCGCAGATCCTGCTCGGTACATTCTTTCTTCATGTAATTTTCCCCATCATCTGCGCACGCGGCGCTCCCGTATCCCGCGTGCAGTCACCTGTTCCCCATACGTTCAGGAACCATCTGCCGCATTATGCATCCCGCGCCCGCCCTGTTTCCGGAAATGCCGGGAACGCATCAGGCAAAGAAAAATGGCATAATGCTGCTTTAGCAACATTATACCATTCAGCTTCCGATTTTACCAGCAAAACGCACAATTTTCTGCCGGAGTTTTTATATTTTCGTCAAATTGCTAAGCTCCCGCCGCTCTGTGCCTTCTGTTTATACGCGGCAGTACACACTGCACTCGTCGTGGATGGTCTTGGCCAGTGCCTTGGCGGCAAAGCCGTCAGCGGCGCGCCATGCCCAGTTTCCACCCAGCTTGCCGGGGGTATTCAGGTGTGCTTCCGCACCCAGACCCAGCCAGTCGTACATGGGGATGATGGCCCGGTCAGCCACCGACCCCAGCGCTGCGCGCAGCAGAGCGATGCGGACATCATCGGTCCGGATGGCCGCCAGCTCCTTTGCGGTGGGCTTTACGCCGGTCAGGTGCAGGTAAGCGGCAGCGGCAGCCTTTTCCTTTTCGGAAGCGCCGTTCTCCCACCAGTCGGTCAGGGTGGTGTTATCGTGGGTGCCGGGATACACTACGCTGTTCTTGACGTGGTTGTGGGGCAGATACTCGCTGTCCCCACCGCTGAAGGCGAACTGCAGCACCTTCATGCCCGGGAAGGTGCTGTCGGCCAGCAGCTTTCGCACGCTGGGGAACAGTTCACCCAGATCCTCGGCAATGATGGGCAGCTTGCCAAGGGCAGCTTCCAGCGCATCGAACAGCTCCATGCCGGGGCCGTTCTCCCACTTGCCGGTGCGGGCGGTGGTGCTGTCCGCCGGAATGGCCCAATAGGTATCGAAGCCGCGGAAGTGGTCGATGCGCAGCAGGTCGTAGATGCCCAGTGCGTGGCGCACCCGGCGCACCCACCACGCGTAGCCGGTCTTTTTGTGGTAGGCCCAGTTGTACAGCGGGTTGCCCCACAGCTGACCGTCAGCAGAGAAGTAATCCGGCGGGCAGCCCGCCACACGGGCAAAGCCGCCGTCGGCGTCCAGCTCAAACAGCGCGCCGCCCACCCATGCATCCACCGAGTCGGCAGAGACATAGATGGGGATATCGCCCAAAATCTGCACGTCCTTTTTGTTGGCGTAGGCCTTCACCGCCTGCCACTGGGCCGCAAACTTGTACTGCACGAACTTCCAGAAGCCGATCTCCTCCTCGTTTTCGGCGGCAAAGGCAGCAAGGGCCTTCTTGTCGCGCAGGCGGTAGGGCTTGTCCCACTCCACCCAGTTCTTCATGCCGTTGGCCACTTTCAGGGCCATGTACAGGGCGTAGTCGTCCAGCCATTCCTCATTGGCGAGGGTAAAGGCATAATAATCATCCGGGAAGTAATAGCTGCAGCCGTGCAGCCCGGCGCACTGCTTGCGCCATGCGGCGTAGGCGGTGCGCAGGACTTTAAAGCGGCTCACATACAAAGTGCCGTAGTCCACCTCTTTGGGGTCTGTGCCCCATTTTTCGGCCTTGAGCTGGGCGGCGGTGAGCAGGCCTTCTTCCTTCAAAGCGTCGAGGTCGATAAAATAGGGGTTGCCCGCAAAGGCCGAGCAGCTCTGATAGGGGCTGTCACCGTAGCCGGTGGGACTGAGCGGCAGGATCTGCCAGATCTTCTGGCCCGCTTGTGCCAGAAAATCCACAAACTTGAATGCTTCCTTGCCAAAGCAGCCAATACCGTAAGGGCCGGGCAGGCTGGACACCGGCATCAGGATTCCACTTTCACGCATGCTATTACCTTCCTCATTTTTAACATTTTATGGGAATATCGTTGTTTCTTATCATAACATATCCGCAGACTATTTTCCACAGGCAAAAAACGTGGTATACTTATTTTTAAACTGGGTGTGTATCCCTTTTTCGATTTTAAATAGCCTCCGCTTTCGCTCTGGCTATGTTCAGCGGAATCTAGATTTTTTATTTCGCGTTTGTCGCGGCCTGCGGAACTTGTCGGGGCAAGGCCCCCTCCATCTGCTGACGCAGACCGCTCGCCGCTTAAAAGCCCCACCGGGGCTTTCATTGCTGCGCAAACGCGGGCCGCTCCAAACGCATTTTCACCAGAAGGGCCGAAACCGGCAGATGCAGTAAAATCTCTTTTGTTGTTGGCCTTTACGGCCCCTTGCGTGAAAAAGCAGAATTGGAACGACCGCAGTCGTTCCAATTCTGCAAAAATAAAAATAAATTTTCCGCTGAATATGGCCAGAGCCTGCGGCGGCCATTTTAAATCGTCAAACTGCACCCTGAACAGGAGGTACCCGCGCCATGCAGCGCACAGAAAAATACTTTGAACAGGACGCTTTCCGCACCCAGTGCGAGAGCACCATCCTTGCCGCAGAGCCGGACGAAAAGACCGGCGGCGGGCGCATTGCGCTGGACGGCACGGTGTTCTACCCGGAGGGCGGCGGTCAGCCTGCCGACCGGGGCACCCTGACCCTGCCGGACGGTGCCACGCTGAATGTGACCGCTGTGCACGAGCATGACGGCATCCTCTGGCACAGCGTGGACGCTCTGCCGGAAAGCGCTGTTCCCGGCACTGCCGTTTCCGGCTGCATCGACTGGGAATGGCGCTTTGACAAAATGCAGCAGCACACCGGTGAGCACATCCTTTCCGGCATCCTGCACCAGATGTTCGGGGCCGAGAACGTGGGCTTCCACATCGGTTCCGAGGCTGTGCGCATGGACACCAGCGTGCCCATTTCTGCCGAGGGCCTGCAGGCAGCCGAGCTTGCCGCCAACCGCATCGTGTGGCAGGATGTGCCGGTGCTGGTCAGCTACCCCACCCGGGAGGAGCTTGCCGCCCTTGTCTACCGCTCCAAAAAGGAGATCGAAGGGCAGGTGCGCATCGTGACCATTCCCGGTGCGGATGTCTGCGCCTGCTGCGGCACTCACACCCGCACCACCGGACAGGTGGGACAGATCAAAATTCTGGCCAGCGAGAACTACAAGGGCGGCGTGCGGCTGAGCGTGGTGTGCGGCCAGCGGGCATTGCTTGCTGCACAGGCTATGCGCCAGCGGCAGGCAGAGATCGGGGCACTGCTCTCGGCCAAAGCCGACCAGACCGCTGTGGCGGTGCATCGCGTCTACGATGAGTATACTGCGCTCAAGTTTACACACTTTGGTGTATGTTCTCAGCTGTTCGATGCACTTGCCCAGCTGGCAAACCCTGGTGAGGATGCCATCCGCACAGTGCCCGGCCTTGACCCGGACGGCCTGCACCGGCTGGCGGTGCGCCTGACCGAAGCCACCACCGGTCTCTGCGCCGCCCTGACCCCCACCGAAAAGGGCACCGGCTACTGCATCGCGCAGGCAGACGGCGATGTGCGCGCCCTGACCAAAGCCCTGAACGCCGCCCTGAACGGACGCGGCGGCGGCAAGCCCGGCATCTGTCAGGGCAGCTGCGCCGCTGCACCGGAACAGGTGGAGGAATTTTTGCGGGAGCAGAATTTGTAAGCATCCTCGCCCTCTCCGTCTTTGCTTCGCAAAGCCACCTCTCCCAAAGGGAGAGGCTTTGGCAGTACGGAAAGCCTTCCGGCTTTGCCAAGGGCTCCCCCTTTGGGGGAGCTGGCGCGTCAGCGCCTGAGAGGGCGAGCCACGTTAATTTTAAGGAGAACAACAAACTATGAGAATGCGTTTCAAACCCTATGCCCACGACGAGCTGATGGCAGCCGACTTCCATGTGCACGAGCCGCTGATCTGGGGCGGCAGGTGGCACGCCCAGTATGCCCGCCCGGAGCAGCCCTTTGTGCTGGAACTGGGCTGCGGCAAGGGCGGCTTCATCTCCCAGCTGGCCTGTGCCCACCCGGAAAACAACTATCTGGGCATTGATATCACCGATAAGGTGCTCATCCTCGCCAAGCGCAAGATCGAAGCCGCCTATCAGGCTGCAGGCCGCCCCATCGACAACGTGAAGATCATGAGCACCGACATCGAGCGCATCAAGGGGGTCATTACCGCCGAGGATACGGTCAGCCGCATCTACATCAACTTCTGCAATCCGTGGAGCAAAAACGGCTCTTCCCACAAGCACCGCCTCACCTACCCGCGCCAGCTCATCAACTACCGTGAGTTCCTCAAGGACGGCGGCGAGATCTACTTCAAGACCGACGACGATGATCTGTTCCGCGACAGTCTGGAATACTTCCCCGCTTCCGGCTACGACATCGAGTGGATGACCTTTGACCTCCATGAGAACGAGCCGGAGTGGAACATCCGCACCGAACACGAGGGCATGTTCACCGAAATGGGCATCAAGATCAAGGCCCTGATCGCCCGCAAGGACCCGGACCCCGCCAGCGTGACCTGGATCGAGCCGAAGATCCTCAAGCGTCAGGCCCGCGAAGCGGCCGAGGCTGCTGCCAAGGCTGCACAGGAAGGCGAAGGCAATGAATGACCCCTGCGAGATCTGCCTGAACAATGTGCAGGACGAGTACGGCAGCTGGTACTGTGCTCAGGGCGGCTGTCTGGACGAGGACGAGATGGCCCGCTATCTTTCCTGCAGCACGGCCGCCTGCCCGTTCTTTGAGCCGGGCGATGAATACAAGATCATACAAAAACAGAACTGACCTGCACAGCAGCCTGATTCTCACAGGAGGTGTTTTATGCTCAACTTTCTCACGACCACCACAGTATGCGGCTTTTCGCTGTATCATGTGCTGGCCTTCTTTCTCATTTATTCCTGCACCGGCTGGTGTCTGGAGGTCATCTTTGCCGCCGCCACCACCGGTCAGCTGGTGAACCGCGGCTTTCTCAACGGCCCGGTGTGCCCCATTTACGGCTTCGGCATGGTCATTGTGCTGTTCACCCTGACCCCTTTGCAGGACAGCGTCCTGCTGCTGTACATCGGCGGTGTCATCCTGCCCAGTGCGCTGGAACTGGTAGGCGGCTGGGCACTGTATAAGCTTTATCATACCCGCTGGTGGGACTACAGCGACTTTCCCTTCAACATTGGCGGCTATATCTGTCTGGAATTCAGCCTGCTGTGGGGCGTGGGCACGCTGGTGGTCATGCGCATCGTCCACCCGGTCGTCGCCGGTCTTGTGGATATGGTCCCGCCCTTTGTGGGCTTTGTCGTTATGTGTGTGCTCTATGCAGTCTACGCGGCAGACGTAGTCGTTACGGCCTTTGCCGCCTCCGGTCTGGCCAAGACGCTGGATGCCATGGAGCAGCTGGCCGACAGTATCCATGCCGTCAGCGATGCCATGACCCAGCTGCTGGGCACCACCACCCTGAACGCCGACCAGAAGCTGGACGAGCAGCGCCTGCAGCTCAAGCTTGCTGCCGCTGAGGCCCGCGAAGCCGCACCGAAAAAGCGCGCCCTGCGTGAAACGCTGGCCGCCGTCCGTGCCAAGACCGAAGAGGCCCGCGAGGCCGCAAAGCGTGCTTCCGAGATCGCCAAGCTCAACACGGCCGAAGCCGCCAAGGCTGCACAGCTGGCCGCCAAGGGCACGATGGAGCGCGCTGCCGAGCTGCTGCGTCTGGAACAGCTGGCCGAGGAGCTGCAGGCCCGCAGCGATGAAATGCAGGCCCAGCTGCTGCGCACCCCCCGCATCGTTGGCCCGCGCCGCATGCTGCGCGCCTTCCCCGGCCTGAAGCATGGCGTAAAAAAGACCACCCTCAAGGCCCTGCGCCTTGGTCTTGCCCGCCGGGAAAGCCCCGAAGAAGAACCGAAGAAAAACGGCTCCGACACTCGCAAGGATGCCTGAGACCGCTGCCCAAAAGACCGCTGCACAGGAATGCAGCGGTCTTTTTATGCCCCGCCTTTCGGACCCGTCCGGCGTTCCGTTCTTTTTTGCCGCAATGTCGCAATGTTTTAAATATCTATTTTCAAAGGTTTAAAATCGTGCTATACTGTTTTCTAAAATGCCATATTTTGTCGAAAACATCCAACAGCGAGGGATTTATCATGTCCGAAGAACTGAAGTCGAATGAAAATGTCGGCGCACCGCAACCCGATGCACTTGCACAGATCGCATCGGTAGACCCCAGCCCGGCCGTAGGCGGTATGCACCGCTTTACTCCGGCCATGCTCAGCCGTCTCAAGAAGCAGCGTCAGCTGCTGAGCGAGCTGGAGCACGCCCTGAAAAATCACGAGTTCTGCTTCTTTCTGCAGCCCAAGTGCAACAGCATGACCCGCGCCATCGTGGGCATGGAAGCACTGGTGCGCTGGAACCACCCCACCCGCGGCTGCGTGCCCCCGTCTGAGTTCATGCCCCTGCTGGAAAGCACCGGCCTTGTGACCCAGCTGGATCAGTACATCTGGGAGTCTGTCTGCAAGACCCTGCACAAGTGGCAGGAGAGCGGCAGCAATCTTGTGCCTGTATCTGTGAACGTTTCCGTGGTGGATATCGTCAATCTGGACGTGCCGCAGATCTTCTCCAACCTTGTGGAAAAGTATCAGCTGGAGCCCAAGCTCCTGCTGGCCGAGATCACCGAGACCATGCTGGCCGAAAACGCTTCTCTGGTGGAAAACACCATCCAGGGCCTGCACCGCAAAGGTTTCTCTGTGATGATGGACGACTTTGGCAGCGGCTATTCTTCGCTGAATATGCTCAAGGACACCAACGTGGATGCCATCAAGCTGGACATGAAGCTCATCGACATGAACCAGCAAAACCGCAGCAAGGGCGTGCAGATCGTGGAATCGGTGGTGGATATGGCCCACCGCCTGAATCTGCCCATCATCGCCGAGGGCGTGGAAACGCCGGAGCAGGTCTCCATGCTGCAGGCCGCCGACTGCCTGTATACGCAGGGCTATTATTTCTACAAGCCCATGCCGGTGGAGAATGCCGAGGCCCTGCTGGCCCAGCCCAACAGCGAGGATTACTGGGATATGCGCCGCGACCTGATGTGCCGTGACCGCCGGGCACCCATCTCCGACAGCGAACAGACCGCACTGGCGCTGCAGGCCTACCAGATCTTTGCGGATAATGTGCTGGAGCTTTCTCTGCTGAACCTTTCCACCGGCGAATACCGGGTCATCAAGCGGGATCCGCGCCTGCCCGGTGCGGGTTCGGACACTGAGGAGGACTTTGCCGCTTACTGTGAGCGCATGGTGACGAACAAGGTGATCCACCCGGACGACGCGGAGATGTTCACCGACCAGACCGATCTGGAGGCCCTGCGCTCCGCTGTTTTCAGCACCCAGCAGCCGGAGGCCTACCGCTTCCGCAAAAACGTGTCCGGCCAGTTCGTGTGGATCACCATGGAATTTCTGCCCTGCCGCAACTGCTGCGCCCAGAACCCATGGGCCACCGTGGTGGTGCGTGAGGATGCACAGGCCGACCATCTCAGCGAGGAGCTGGACTTCTCCTACAGCCACGACACCCTGACTGGCCTGCTGAACCGCAGCCTCTTCGAGACCGATCTGCGGACGCTGCAGGCCAGCGAATACGACTCCATGGTGTGCACCTATATCGATGTGGTGGGCCTGCACGAGATCAACAACCATCTGGGCCACCGCAGCGGCGATGCCATGCTCTGCTTCATTGCCAATGCGGCCCGCAAGTTCTTTGCTTCCAGCCGCATCTACCGCATCGGCGGTGACGAATTCGTGATCCTCACCCCGAACCAGCCGCCCTACAGCGTGTGGGTGGCTGTGGACAAGATGCGTGCTTTCTTGCGCGAGAAGGAATATGAGGTCTCGGTGGGCATTCAGAGCACCAACGACCTGCACCGGCTGGACGATGCCATGAATCAGGCCGAAGCTGCCATGCGGCAGGACAAGCAGGCCTATTATGCCCGCAACGGCCAGGAGCGCCAGCTGCGGGGCCTGAACGAGAAGCTGGAGCAGACCCTGACCGAAAAGCGGGATGCCGAGCATTTCCTGCGGGTCCTTGCCCCCAAGTACAAAAGCGTGTTCGTTGTGGATCTGAAGACCGACCGTATGCGCGGCGTGATCGTCCCGGACTATTTCCAGAAAATTCTGGACACCTCCGGCGGCTCTTTCCTCGCCGTTCTGCAGCAGTACCGTGATACGCAGGTGCAGCCCGCCTACCGCGAGAGTCTGGCGGACCTGCTGGACTACAACTATATCCGCAGCAAGGTCCTGACCGGCGACATCGTGGAGCACACCTATAAAAAGACCGACGACACCACCTTCCGCGTCAAGGTGACACCCTACTCCAGGAGTGGCTCTCATATCGATGAAACGCTCTGGATCTTCTCGGATGAAGGGGCATCCCTTACCCCTCCCCAGACAAAATAAGTGATTAAACGTTAAAAAATCGGAAACGACTGCGGTCGTTTCCGATTTTTGTTTTTACAGAAAAGTTGTGCCGGGTGCCCAGAGCCAAGCGGAGGGCATTTTAAATGGTCAGGCCCACAGATTTTCCGGGTACTGGCCCTCTGCCGTTTTGCGGGCGATGGCTTCCACCACCAGCGGCTTGTCCTCACGGTAGGTAACGCCGTACCATTTATCCGTGCTGCGCAGCACCTGAATTTTTGCCTTGCCCTCTTCGATCAGCTCCGTGACCACCAGCGGCAGGAAATACTCACACTTGAGCGGGTTTTTGGGCAGATTTTCGGTCAGCCAACCCGCAAAGCGCTGCTCGGCTTCGTCCAGAAAGCTTTTGCCGAAGCCCCACAGGTTCATGCTCACCGGGGTATCGCCAGGCAGGTCGGTCCAGCTTGCGCCGCCGTCCTCGGTGAAGTGTACGCCGTTTTCGTACGTTTCAATGCGGGTGCGTTCGGTCACACTGTGCAGAGTGCCGTCGGGTTCGGTCACGCATACGCCGCGGGCCACGCTGCCATTCTCGGAGACAGTGTTCCGGAGCAGATAGCTTACCATGCAGTAGTCGTAATAGCTGCCGTCCTCGTGGGTGGACAGGTAATCATACATCACCCGGAAGGCCTCCGGGCCGTAATAATCATCGGCATTGATGACCGCAAACGGGCCGTCGATGAGGTCCTTTGCAGCCAGAACGGCGTGGCAGGTGCCCCAGGGCTTGACACGGCCCTCCGGCACGGCAAAGCCTGCGGGCAGCTCATCCAGCTGCTGGAAGGCGTATTTCACGTTCATGGCCTTGGATACACGCTCGCCGATGGCTGCCTTGAAAGCATCCTCGATCTCATGCTTGATAACAAAGATCACCGTCTCAAAGCCTGCGCGGCGGGCATCGTAAAGGGAATAATCCACGATCACCTGACCGTTCGGCCCCACCGGGTCGATCTGCTTCATGCCGCCGTAGCGGCTGCCCATGCCAGCCGCCATGACCACCAGTACCGGTTTGTTCATATAAGGTTCCTCCCATATCTGAGCCGCAGCCGCGGCAGAATATTTATTGTCTCATTATACTCCATTTTGGACAGAAAAACAATTTGAAATGGCTCCGCCTCGCTCTGCCATTTTTCAATCGTCCCTTCGTTACGCAAGTTAAAATTTCCAAAATATGCAATTTATTCTTGCAAAAGTATTGTTTTTGCCATGTGAATATTGTATAATGGCGGCATCAATGCAGGTTTTACCTGTCAAAAAGCGTCCTTTAGTGAAAGCAAAGCTTTCCAATACGATCAAGAAAGAGGTATTTTATCATGAATGAAGCCGTTACCAAGCGCTTTCTGCTGTATTTCCGCCTGATGCTGCTGGTGTGGATCCTGATCGCCAATGCCATCATCCATGTGACCGGTCTGGAGTACAGCTGGCTGATCTTTCTGAGCAATATCATGATGTTCACGCTGGAAGGCGATGTGAAGGATCGCTTCGTCACCGTTGAGCTGGGTGGTCTTGTGGGCCTGATCCTCACTGTGATCGCTCTGCTTTCCATCACGGCCCTGACCCCGGTGCTGGGCGGCTTCTTCGGCTTCCTCATCCCGCTGGCCGTGGTGCTGTTCATCCTCATCATCCTGCACCCCTACGCACCCAAGGTGCTGAACAACGTGGGCTTTGCCTACCTGACTGTGGCCTGCATCGACACCACCGCTCTGGCCACCCACCTGCCCCAGTTCTTCATCACCTTCATCGTGGGTTCGATCCTCTTCAACGGCGTGTGCGTGCTGCTGATGAAGCCCGCCAAGGCTCTGGCCGTCAAGAGCGTCCAGAAGGAAAACGTGTAACTCTCTTTACGGAGTATATAACATAAGCGAAGGCCCCGTTCCGATCGGAACAGGGCCTTCCCGTTTATGTGTTGTTATTTGCCGAAAATTGCACACTGTCGATTTTTGTGCTATACTGGTCGCGCTGCCCTTCCCATTCTGGCATCAGAAGGGGGTGAGGACCGATGAACTCAATTTTAGGCAACTTTCTCGTGGCTGTCGCAGCGCAGGTAACGGCAAACTATCTGTGCAAGTGGCTTGATAGTCACCGCAAGGGCAAGTAAGCACAAGAACCCCCTTGGAGCGGCAACTCCGAGGGGGTTCACTTTTGTGTGAGACCGATGTAATACTCAATCTCTATCAACTTTCTCTACCCTTATTATATGCATCCTTGCAAAAAAGTCAAGGCGGCGGTATTTTTTTCAGTTTGCGGCATCCATACGGATCCTTACATTCGTTGTTGCCATGCAAAAAAAGCGCCGCTCTCCCTTGCCGGGAAAGCGGCGCTTTGTGTTTTGCAGTGTCTGCTTACAGGCTGCGGTTGCGGATCTCGGCAGTCACCTTTGCGATGAATGCATCCAGCTCCATCGTGGTGGTCTCGCCCTTGCGGTCACGCACCGAGATGTTGCCTGCCTCGGCTTCCTTGGCACCCAGAACCAGCATATAAGGCACACGGTCCACCTGCTGTGCCTCGCGGATCTTGTAGCCGATCTTCTGGTTGTCGTCGTCCAGCACAACACGGACACCGGCTTCCACCAGCTTTTCGGTCACGCCCTCGGCGTAGTCCAGCGTCTTTTCGGAGACGGGCAGCACCTTGACCTGCGTGGGAGCCAGCCAGGTGGGGAACTTGCCCTTGGTCTCTTCGATCAGGTAGGCCATGAAGCGGTCCAGAGAGCCCAGAATGGCGCGGTGCAGCACCACAGGGGTCTTTTCGGTGCCGTCCTTGTCCACATAGGTCAGGTGGAACTTTGCGGGCAGGCAGAAGTCCAGCTGGCAGGTGGACAGGGTGTACTCGGCACCCACGGCGGGCTTGACGTTCACGTCCAGCTTGGGGCCGTAGAAGGCAGCCTCGCCGATCTCCTCGGTGAAGTGGATGCCCAGCTCGGTCAGCACTTCGCGCAGGGCCTGCTCTGCATGGTTCCACATGGCATCATCGTCGTGGTACTTCTTCTTATCGGCAGGATCACGCAGGCTCAGCACGCAGCGGTAATCGGTAATGTTGAAGTCCTTGTACACCTCAAAGATCAGGTCGCACACGTTTGCGACCTCGCTCTTGATCTGCTCCGGGGTGCAGAACAGGTGAGCATCGTTCTGGCAGAAGTGACGGCCGCGCTCGATGCCCTTCAGGGTGCCGGAGGACTCGTAACGGAAATCGTGGGCGATCTCACCGATGCGCATGGGCAGGTCACGGTAAGAATGGGGACGATTTGCGTAGATCATCATGTGGTGGGGGCAGTTCATCGGGCGCAGAACATAGCTCTCACCCTCCATCTCCATGGCGGGGAACATGTTCTCACGGTAGTGATCCCAGTGACCGGAGGTCTTATACAGGTTCACAGTGCCGATGCAGGGAGTCATAACGTGCAGGTAGCCGCGTGCACGCTCCTTCTCCTTGATATAGTTCTCCAGCTCCTGCCAGACGGTGTAGCCTGCGGGCAGGAACATGGGCAGGCCGCGGCCAACCAGATCGTCGGTCATGAACAGGCCCATTTCCTTGCCGATCTTGCGGTGATCGCGCTCACGGGCCTCCTGCTGCTCCTTCTCCCATGCATCCAGCTCTTCCTGATTGCGGAAGGCCACGCCATTGATGCGGGTGAGCATCTTGTTTTCCTTGTCGTTCTTCCAGTATGCGCCGGACTGCTGGGTGATCTTGAAGGCCTTCAGCGCCTTGGTGTAGGTCAGGTGGGGTCCGATGCACATATCCACGTACTCGCCCTGCTGGAAGAAGCTGAACTCAGTCTCATCGGCCAGATCCGCCATGTGCTCGATCTTGTAGTTCTCCTTGCGCTCTTCCATCAGCTTCACGGCCTCGGCGCGGGGCAGGATGAAGGGCTTGATGGGCAGGTTCTCCTTGACGATCTTGCGCATCTCTTTTTCGATGTTTGCCAGATCCTCGTCACTGAGCTTCTGGTCGCCCAGATCGACGTCGTAGTAGAAGCCGTTCTCGGTAGCGGGGCCGAAGGCGAAGTCAGCCTGCGGATACAGGCGCTTGATGGCCTGCGCCATGATGTGGGCTGCGGTGTGGCGGATAACGTGCAGTTCCTGATCCTGCGGGCACTCGTCCACATGGCCGTCCTTATAGATGATCTTCATAATGTTTGCTCCTTTGACTGATAAAGTAAAACAAAAAAGCGCTCCATCCCGCACACTTACTCACGGGATGAAGCGCCTGAAAAAATCAGAAACGTTCCACGGTTCCACCCGAATTGCGTGCTTTTCTGCACGCCACTCGCTGTGCTGTAACGGGCGCACCCGGCAGAGGTTCTCCTCTGCGCTCTGCGGTGGTAGAGCTCCGGCACATGACAGGCTGCTTGCAGCACCCTTGCGGGGCAGCCCTCTCTGCATCATGGAGACGGGAACTCAGTTTGTCCGCATCATCGCTTTTACAGGATGAAACTACGCTGATTGTAGCACGTCCCGCCGAAAAAATCAAGAGACGCAGCCATGAAATTTTTTCTTCATTTTTCTTCCTTCGGCTGCAGGAATTCCGAAAAAAGCTTGCTGGTGCGGAACCCCTGACTGGAGTACAGGCTGTGATAGCCGGAGAACATATAGCTCAGGCCGCAGGCCAGCGCCATCAGCTCAAACCCGGCCCCGCTGAACAGCTCAGCCGCCAGTACAATGGAAGCCACCAACGTATTGGTCGCCCCGCAGAACACGCACACCAGACCCACTGCAGCAGAAAAGCCCGCCGGGAGCCCCAGCAGCGGCCCCACCACGCAGCCAAACGTTGCGCCGATATAAAAACTCGGCACCACTTCGCCGCCCTTGAAGCCCACGCTCAGGGTCAGCACCGTAAGCACCATTTTGCACACAAAGTCCCACGGCAGAGCCTGCTCCAGCTCAACGGCATCCATAATGACATCCATGCCGGCACCGTTATAGCGGCCCACCCCCATCAGGTAGGACAGCGCCACCACAGCCGCACCGCCTGCAGCAGCCCGCACCCACGGATTCGGCAGCAGTTTGGGGATCTCATGCTCAAAAAAGTGCAGCATCTGGCAGAAAATCACCGCCACCACCGCGCAGCACATGGCCAGCACGGCGGTGCGCACCACCGTCCGGGCATCCAGCGGCGGCGCTTCCATCACAAACCGTGTGGGCGCAATGCCGGCCTTCAGCGAGATGCTGTATGCAATAAGCGCCGCCAGAAAGCCCGGCACGAACGCCACGGTCAGCATCAGGCCCACATCCACCACCATCATCGCAAACAGGGTCGCGGTCAGCGGTGTACCGAACAGCGCCGAAAAAAATGCCGCCATGCCGCACACGGTAGCCGTGCGGCAGTCATGATTGTTGAAGTGCAGCACCCGGCCAATATTCCAGCCGATGCTGCCGCCCATCTGCAGCGCTGCGCCCTCGCGGCCGGCCGAGCCGCCGCACAGATGGGTGAGCACAGTGCCCAGAAAGATGGCCGGGACCAGCCACGGCGTCACCGAGCTGCCATCCTGCACGGCCCGCAGCACATCGTTGGTGCCCTTGCCGACACAGCCCGTCGCCTTATACAGAGCCGTGATGGCGATGCCCGCCGCAGGCAGAAGCCATAGCAGCCAGACATGCTCCGTGCGCTGCTCGGTCACCCATTCCACTGCCAGATGGAACAGCGTTCCGATGCCGCCGCACAGCACGCCGGTGCACACAGCCAGAAGCGTCCAGCGGAACAGCGCCAGAAGCGAGACCCGGATCGCTTCCTTATAATGCAGGAACCATTCCTTTATTTTCCACATGTTTCTTCCCCGCACCTCTCTTATTTTCGATCTGATTTTGTCTATATGCGCCAAAACATAACATGTTTTTCTATCAATGTCAACCAAAGAACGGCAAAGGATATTATACAACTTTTACATACCCGGTAAAACAAATGCCAAAAGCCCCGCTTCTTTGTGCGCAGAAGCGGGGCTTTTGATTTGGTTGCCATTAGAAATTTTGGAGTTTTACTCCACATCCTGCAGGGCGGCAAAGTCCTCTTCGCCGGTGCGGATCTTGACCACGCGGGTCACGTTGTACACAAAGATCTTGCCGTCGCCGATGTGTCCGGTGTACAGTGCCTTCTTGGCGGCCTCCACCACAGCGTCCACGCTGATCTTGGAGACGATCACCTCCACCTTGATCTTGGGCAGCAGGGTGGTATCCACAGGCACGCCGCGGTACTTTTCGGAAGTGCCCTTCTGGATGCCGCAGCCCATCACCTGCGTGACGGTCATGCCGGTAACGCCCAGATCGTTGAGGGCAGTCTTAAGCTGATCGAACTTGGAAAGCTTTGCAATGATGGACACCTTGTGCATACCGGTGTCGTACACGCCATCGTGGATCACGGGCGAAGGCTCGCGCACCACAGGAACGGCAGCGCTGATCTGCTTGTCGGTGGCCTTTGTCACATCGTCCTCGCCGAGGTCGGTGTTCTCGTTGGGCACCATGGCAGCAGAGTTTGCATCGGAGATGGAGAAACCAGCGTAAGCGGATGCCAGGCCATGCTCGTGGATATCCAGACCGTCGATCTCCACCTCTGCGGGAACGCGCAGGCCGATGAACTTATCGATGAGCTTGAAGATAATGAACATCACAACGACAACGTAGATGTCAACGGTCACGAGGCCCAGCAGCTGGGTGCCCAGCTGTGCCAGACCGCCGCCGTAGAAGAGACCTGCGTGCTCGGTGTTGGCACCGGTGGAGAACAGGCCCACCGCAATGGTGCCCCACACGCCGTTTGCAAAGTGGACGGAAACTGCACCAACAGGGTCATCCACCTTGGCGATGTTATCGAAGAACTCAACGCTCAGAACAACGAGCAAGCCGGCCACAAAACCGATGAAGAATGCGCCGAAGGGAGAAACGGTATCGCAGCCTGCAGTAATCGCCACCAGACCGGCCAGAGAACCGTTCAGGGTCATGGAGACATCGGGCTTTCCGTAGCGCAGCCAGGTGAAGATCATAGTCACACAGGTGGCAACGGCTGCGGCAAGGTTGGTGTTGAAGCAGACCAGACCGGTCATGGTCATAGCCTCGTCGGTGGCAAGGCTCAGAGAAGAACCGCCGTTGAAGCCGAACCAGCAGAACCACAGGATGAACACGCCCAGAGCACCGGCGGTCAGGTTGTGGCCGGGAATGGCGTGAGGCTTGCCGTTCTTGTCGTACTTGCCGATGCGGGGACCCAGCATCCATGCGCCCAGCAGAGCGATGACACCGCCCACATTGTGGACTGCTGCAGAGCCTGCAAAATCATGGAAGCCCATGCTCTGCAGCCAGCCGCCGCCCCACATCCAGTGGCCGCAGATGGGGTAGACCACCAGCGAGATCGCAGCAGAATAAACGCAGTAAGCCTTGAAGTTGGTGCGCTCGGCCATGGAGCCGGAAACGATGGTGGCAGCCGTTGCGCAGAACACGGTCTGGAACACGATGTAGACCCACAGCGGGATATCCAGACCCAGATGGCTGTAATCGCCCTGAATGAACGGGTCGAAGCCGCCGATCAGTGCGCCGGTGCCGCCGAACATCAGGCCAAAGCCGATGATCCAGTAGCACGGGGTGCCGATGCAGAAGTCCATCATATTCTTCATCAGAATATTACCGGTGTTCTTGGCACGGGTGAAACCGGCTTCGCACAAGGCGAAGCCCGCCTGCATGAAGTAGACAAGGAACGCTGCAACCAGCGTCCAACAGGTGTTGATGGAGCTGAACATAACTTTTCATACCTCCCACGAATGTGATGCCGCAAGGCCACCAGAACCTTTTGGCGTGTGCGGTGTTCCCCGTGCCGATCGCACGCAGGAACGCTTCATTTGCACTCAGGAGACCCTCTATTTCCCCC
Organism: Faecalibacterium sp. AF27-11BH; assembly: GCF_003603005.1. NCBI lineage: Bacteria > Bacillati > Bacillota > Clostridia > Eubacteriales > Oscillospiraceae > Faecalibacterium > Faecalibacterium sp. AF27-11BH. The sequence continues at coordinate 24,813 of NZ_QVGS01000011.1, read as the reverse complement.
CGAGCGGCAATATCCCCGAAAACACAAAAGGCGCTGGCGGAATCAATTCCGTCAGCGCCTTTGCTTTCGATGGCAAGAGTATAGTCCCTTTGTGCAAAAGTGTCAAGGGCTCATGTCAAGGTTTTACGTTTTTCACAACGCAAAGAAAGTTATCACGGCAAAAGTTTGGCAAAACTCTGTTTTCAGCTGCGCACTAGTCATTCTTTTCCGCTTCTGTGTCGTTTTCCGCTTTTTTGCGGCCGGAGCGGTGTCCGCCCTGCATTTCCCAGTGCAGCATCAGGCTCATCATGGCGCGCAGCGCAAAGGTGGCAGCCAGCGGCACCACCGACTCCAGATTCTGCAAAAGGAAGGTCTTTGCGATCTCCGCCGACATCAGGAATTCCAGCGCCGTGGTCAGGCCGCTGCTCATCTCGTGGTGGAAATCATGGTGATCATGGAAGAAGGTCGCCCGCACATAGTGGTAGGTGGCCTTGATAAGACTGGTGACGATGATAAACAGACCAATCACTTCGGCAAGGCCCGCGATCATGGGCACTGCGGTCTCCAGAAAGCCTTCCAGTCCATGGGTAATGCCTGCGTTCAGATGATAAAGCCAGCCCATAGCAGCATCCTCTTACAGCAGCGTCTTGACGTATGCTGCCAGCTCCTCGTCCTTGCAGGAGGCGAAGAACAGCTCGCTGAACTTTGCACCGGCCACAGCGCCCTTCAGCAGGTCCTGATCGATGCTCTTCAGGCACTCGATCAGCGGCTTGAAGGTAGCGGCACGCACGCCGTCCAGAATTTTCTTGTTGCGCTGCTCAGGCTCCACGCGCTCCTTGGGGTAGCCCTGACCGTGGCCGAAGCCGAACAGTTTCTCGAAGCAGTACTCAAGGTTCAGCTCACCGCCCCAGCCGAAGCCCTTGGCAAACGGCATGGCAACGGCGTTGCCGTCGTTCACGTGGGCAAAGGTGTAGGCATCCACAGGGTCCTCCACATGGCCGCAGATCACGCCGGGGAAGCTGTTCAGAGCCAGCATGGCACCCTCGCCGGTGCCGCAGCCGGTGATGACGTAATCGGCTGCGCCGCTGTTCAGCAGGATGGCAGCCAGAATGCCACACTGCACATAGGTCAGCTGGGCAGCATCGTCGGCAGCGTACATGCCGTAGTTGACCACCTCGTGGCCCATGGGCTCCACCACCTTTTTCAGGGCAGCTTCAATGATGCCATTCTTGGCGGCCTGACTGTTCTCGTTGATGAGTGCAATCTTCATAGTAGTTTCTTCTCCTTTTATGATCTTCTCCTGCAGGTGCAGGTGTTATACAAAGTCCTCGCGCATGGGGGTAAAGAAGTCCAGCATCACGCCGCCTTCCAGACACACACAGCCGTGCATCACGCCGTCCTGCTTGAGCAGGGTGTCGCCGGGGCCCACCTCGCGGGTCTCGTCGCCGATGGTAAAGCGGTAGCGGCCGGAGACGATGTAGGTGACCTGCGTGTGCGGGTGGCAGTGCATGGCACCCACACCGCCGGTTTCAAAGGTATTTTCCACGCACATGGCATCCTTGCTGTAGGCCAGAATGCGGCGCTTTACGCCCTTGCCGCACACCTCCGGCTCGATCTCGGCATGGGGCACCCATACTGCGTCTTTATGCTGTTTTTCCATTATAACACAACATCCTTTCCCATACAAACACAAAAAGCGGCAGCCAGCAGGCAAAGCCTGCCCGGCTGCCGCCGTGCTCAGTCCTTTGGGATATCCTCAGCCATTACTGGGGCTGCTTGCCGATGTAAGCCAGAATGCCGCCATCGACGTACAGGATCAGGCCATTGACAAAGTCAGAAGCCTCGGATGCCAGGAAGACAGCAGGTCCGCCCAGATCCTCTGCCTCGCCCCAGCGGCCTGCGGGGGTCTTGGCAACGATGAACTGGTCGAAGGGATGACGGCTGCCGTCGGGCTGGATCTCGCGCAGAGGTGCGGTCTGCGGGGTAGCGATGTAGCCGGGTCCAATGCCGTTGCACTGGATGTTGTATGCGCCGTACTCAGAAGCGATGTTCTTGGTGAGCATCTTCAGGCCGCCCTTGGCTGCAGCGTAGGCGGAGACGGTCTCACGGCCCAGCTCGCTCATCATGGAGCAGATGTTGATGATCTTGCCGCCGCCCTGTGCGATCATGTCGGGGATGATGGCCTTTGCCACGATGAAGGGAGCGTTCAGGTCAACATCGATGACCTGACGGAACTGAGCAGCGCTCATCTCGGTCATGGGGATGCGCTTGATGATACCGGCGTTGTTGACCAGAATGTTGATGTGGCCAACTTCCTCGGTGATCTTTGCCACCATAGCGTTGACGGCATCCTCATCGGTCACGTCGCAGACATAGCCGTGAGCCTTGATGCCTGCTTCTGTGTAAGCAGCGATGCCCTTATCCACCAGCTCCTGCTTGATGTCGTTGAACACGATGGTTGCACCGTTGGCTGCCATTGCCTTTGCAATCGCCATGCCGATGCCATAAGATGCGCCGGTGATCAGCGCGACCTTGCCGGTCAGATCAAAAGATTTGGGAGTGCACTGTGCCATAATAGAGTCCTCCAATCAAATTGTTCCTTTGCGGGGAAGCCCCGTTTTTGCTCTGCAGGACGCTCAAAAAGCCGAACTCTCGATTTTAGCATCCTTCTTGTATACAGGGTAACATTCTTTTTGGGCTCTGTCAAGGCATTTTCTTCTGCATTTTTGCTGTATTTTTAATTTTCCGGGAAATTTTTTCGTGAAAAGTCGTGCAAAGCTGCAAAAACCCGGGTTTTTCTTGTATACACGGTTTCAGTCATTAGCGGTGCGCACAATTTCGGCGGAAAAATTTGGGCTTGTTGACAAGAGCCATCTTAAGCCATCCAGAATATCATCCCAGCTTCTTTTTCTGCTGCCGTGCCACAATGGGCATCAGCAGGGAGGCAGGCAGCAGCTTCTGCGCCGTGGTGCATGCCCGCATAAAGGCCGAGGGCACAATGATGATCCTGCGGTGCATCATGCCGTGCATGGCTTCCTGTACGCAGAACTCCGGCGTGATGCCCTTGAGGGCAAACACCACCCCCGCCCGGTCGTTGAACTCGGTATCCACCGGCCCCGGGCAGAGCGCACACACGTAGACCGGGCTGTGCAGCTCCTGCAGCTCCCGGGCAACGCCCCGGGTCAGGCTGACCACATAGGCCTTGCTGGCATAGTAGCCCGCCATATAGGGCCCGCCGGGCAGCAGCCCCGCCGAGGATGCCACGTTCAGGATGGTGCCGCCGCCTGCCGCGTGCATCCTGCGCACCGCAAAGCGGAACAGCCGCGCCATGGCTTCCACATTCACTCGGATCATTTCCTCTTCCCGGGCGTCGTCGGTCTCCAGATAGCTGCCGCACACGCCAAAGCCCGCGTTGTTGATAAAGATATCAATGGTCTCCCCCTCCAGCTCCTTGAAAAGGCGCTGGCAGTCCTCTTCCTTTGCAAGATCGGCAGGCAGGATGCGGCAGGGCGTGCCCAGTTTTGCGGCCAGCGCTTCCAGCCGGTCGGTGCGGCGGGCGGTCAGGATGAGCCGGCAGCCCAGCTTTGCATAGCGGCGTGCAAACTCCTGCCCGATGCCGGAGCTTGCGCCAGTGATCCAGATGGTCTTTTGCATGGTGATTTTCCTTTTTCCTCTCGCCCCCAGAGCGGGGGCTTTCTGTACTTATTGCCCCTATTTTAACACAGTTTGGCCGCATTTTCTATGCAATTTTCGTAAACTATAAAAAGAGTGTCCGGAACACCTGCGGCATCCCGGACACTCTCATAGATCTTATTTCAGCAGGTTGTCGTTCTCGAAGTAATCGATCCGCATGGACTTGCGCACCTCGGCCAGCGTAGCAGCGGCAGTCTTTTCGGCATAAGCGCTGCCCTCCTTCAGGATCTCCACCACCTCGGGCAGGCGCTGCTCCCACTCCTTGCGGCGGGTGCGGATGGGCTCCAGCTCGGCCTGCATGACGCTGTTCAGGAACTTTTTCACCTTCACGTCGCCCAGACCGCCGCGCTGGTAGTGCGCCTTCACCTCGTCGAGGCTCTGGTATTCCGGCCAGAACTCGGCAAAGTGCTCCGGGCGGCAGAAGGCATCCAGATAAATGAACACCGGGTTGCCCTCCACCTTGCCGGGGTCCTGCACCCGCAGGTGGTTGGGGTCGGTGTACATGGACATAACCTTCTTTTTGATGTCCTCCGGTTCCTCGGACAGGTAGATGCAGTTGCCAAGGCTCTTGCTCATCTTGGCCTTGCCGTCGATGCCGGGCAGGCGCAGGCAGGCGGCGTTCTGGGGCAGCACGATCTCCGGCTCGGTCAGGGTATCGCCGTAAACAGCGTTGAATTTGCGCACGATCTCGCAGCACTGCTCGATCATGGGCTTCTGGTCCTCACCGGCAGGCACAGTGGTGGCGTGGAAGGCGGTGATGTCCGCAGCCTGACTGATGGGGTAGCAGAAGAAGCCCACCGGGATGCTGGTCTCAAAGTTGCGCATATGGATCTCGCTCTTGACGGTGGGGTTGCGCTGCAGGCGGCTCACGGTGACGAGGTTCATATAGTAGAAGCTCAGCTCAGTCAATTCCGGCACCATGGACTGGATGAAAATATGGGTCTTGGCGGGGTCGATGCCGCAGGCCAGATAGTCCAGCGCCACCTGCAGGATGTTCTGGCGCACCTTTTCCGGGTTGTCGGCGTTATCGGTCAGGGCCTGTGCATCGGCGATCATAACGTAGATCTCATCGTACTCGCCGGAGTTCTGCAGGCGCACCCGCTCCTTCAGGGAACCGACATAGTGGCCCACATGCAGGCGGCCGGTGGGACGGTCGCCGGTCAGAATAATCTTTTTCATGATGTTCTCCTTTTTTAAAGGGCAAACTCCCCCAGTCACGGCTTACGCCGTGCCAGCCCCCTCGGAGATGGGGCCTTTGGCGGTGCGGCAAAGTTTCCGGTTTTGCCAAAGCCTCCCTCAATGAGAAAGACTTCCCCCGGCCGGGGGAAGATGTCACGCAAGTGACAAAAAGGGGAGCAGTGGCATTGCCGCAGGCAATGACGGAAGGAGTTTCCTCCTGTTTCGCTTATTATTTTAAGTATATCCCGCCTCGCATTTTCTGTCAACAAAAGCGGCCGGAGAAAAAGAAAAAAGCGATGGAAAACTTCCATCGCTTTGCTGGCGCCTCTTGCCTGACTCGAACAGGCGACACCCTGATTAACAGTCAGGTGCTCTAACCGACTGAGCTAAAGAGGCATCTATATAAAACGGCACATGACCGTTTTACTACTATAAAATGGTGACCCGTACCGGAATCGAACCGATGTTAAAGGCGTGAGAGGCCTCTGTCTTAACCGCTTGACCAACGGGCCATACGTCCATTTTGCATCGGGTGTTCGCTCCCGACTTGGCTATTTTAGCATAGCACGCCTGCTTTGTCAACACAAAAATTCAATTTTTTTAAAAAATCTTCCGCACTCGGGCTGCGCCGGTGTGGAACAGGCCCAGCGCCAGCCCCAGATATACGCCGATCACCGTATCGTTCTGGTCAAATTCCATCTGCTGGCGCTGCGGCAGGCCGGCCAGTGTACCCTTGTATACGCACCGCAGCTCTTCCAGCCGGGTGTAGTCGTTCGGGTGCATCAGGGTGCTGTGCTTGGGCAGCTCCATGGCACCGCTCTTTTCCAGCACCTCGCTGACGAACTGGGAGCAGAAATAGTGCCGGCGGCGCTTCCAACGGATATGCATCCCGCAGAGCGCAAGACCGATAATGTTGAACTGGTAAAGGCTGCCGTGGGCCATCATGTGCTCGGCACGGCGGCGGGCACGGGTGTAGGCTTCATCGCTCACATCCAGCGCATACAGTGCGCAGGGCACGTTCTCCCGCAGACGGAACACACCCCGGTTCAGGTATTCCCTGCTGGGCCCTGCCGGGAACATGGTATAGCCGTTTTTGCGGGTAGAGCTGTACAGGCAGCTCAGGTCTTCGTCAAAAGCCAGCGAAGCGTGGGTATAATTTGCACCGGTAACAGCGTAAACAAGGTTTGAAAGCAGGGTACCCGACCGGGTGAGCAGGATGTAGATGGTCTTCATGATCTTTTTCCTTTTTCCTTTTTATATGTAGCACACAGAAAAAGCGGGGCTGTCCTTTTGTCAGATACAGTATACCACAGGCAAAGCTTCTTTGTCATAAAAATCGTCAAAATCTCGTAAATTTTGCACAAATCGGGCTGTGGATCCTGTTCCGCTCTTCCCTGCCGCGCCGTTTTGCGGGAAGGGCCGTTTTTGTGCTCGGTTTTTCATGCATCCCAGCTTGTTAAAATTTTACCAAAAAATTGTTTTTCTGCCTTTCCACCTTATTTTTTCAGGTCTCGCCCCCTGCTTTTGTTTTCTGAAATTGTTTCAGGCAGTTAAATTTCTTAATGAAATTTGTTTCTTTTCTGCAAATAGCACGATTCGTTTATTGATTTCGGGATACTTTTATGTATAATGATATACAGGAGAATTTGCATTTACAAACTGCAAGCCTTCTGCGCAGCGCCCGGCCCGCCGGGAAACGCTGTGCCCTATACAGGACGTATGGATCAAACGAAAGTAGAGGTATAGCGAATATGGCAAAGTTGGATCTTACCAAGTATGGCATTACCGGCACGACTGAGATCGTGTATAACCCCTCCTACGAGCAGCTGTTCGAGGAAGAGACCAAGCCCGGTCTGGAAGGCTACGAAAAGGGCCAGGTCAGCGAGCTGGGTGCTGTGAACGTTATGACCGGCATCTACACCGGCCGTTCTCCCAAGGACAAGTTCATCGTTATGGACGAGAACTCCAAGGACACCGTGTGGTGGACTTCCGACGAGTACAAGAACGACAACCACCCCGCTTCTCAGGAAGCATGGGCTGCTGTGAAGGCCATCGCTCAGAAGGAGCTGTCCAACAAGCGCCTGTACGTGGTGGATGCATTCTGCGGTGCCAACAAGGATACCCGCATGGCCATCCGCTTTGTCATGGAAGTTGCATGGCAGGCACACTTCGTCACCAACATGTTCATCAAGCCCACCGCTGAGGAGCTGGAGAACTTTGAGCCCGATTTCGTTGTCTACAACGCATCCAAGGCCAAGGTTGAGAACTACAAGGAGCTGGGCCTGAACTCTGAGACTGCTGTTGTGTTCAACATCACCAGCAAGGAGCAGGTCATCGTGAACACCTGGTACGGCGGCGAGATGAAGAAGGGCATGTTCTCCATGATGAACTACTTCCTGCCGCTGAAGGGCATGGCTTCCATGCACTGCTCTGCCAACACCGACCTGAACGGCGAGAACACCGCTATCTTCTTCGGTCTGTCCGGCACCGGCAAGACCACCCTGTCCACCGATCCCAAGCGTCTGCTGATCGGCGATGACGAGCACGGCTGGGACGACAACGGCGTGTTCAACTTCGAGGGCGGCTGCTACGCAAAGGTCATCAACCTGGATAAGGACTCCGAGCCCGATATCTACAACGCCATCAAGCGCAACGCTCTGCTGGAGAACGTCACTCTGGATGCTGAGGGCCACATCGATTTCGCTGATAAGAGCGTTACCGAGAACACCCGTGTGTCCTACCCCATCAACCACATCAAGAACATCGTCCGCCCCATTTCTTCTGCACCCGCTGCAAAGAACGTCATCTTCCTGTCTGCTGACGCATTCGGCGTTCTGCCCCCGGTCTCCATCCTGAGCCCCGAGCAGACCCAGTACTACTTCCTGTCCGGCTTCACTGCAAAGCTGGCAGGCACCGAGCGCGGCATCACCGAGCCCACCCCCACCTTCTCTGCATGCTTCGGCCAGGCCTTCCTGGAGCTGCACCCCACCAAGTATGCTGAGGAGCTGGTCAAGAAGATGCAGAAGAGCGGCGCTAAGGCTTATCTGGTCAACACCGGCTGGAACGGCACCGGCAAGCGCATCTCCATCAAGGATACCCGCGGCATCATCGACGCCATCCTGAACGGCGACATCAACAATGTGCCCACCAAGAAGATCCCCTACTTCGACTTCGAGGTTCCCACCGTGCTGAACGGCGTGGACACCGGCATTCTGGATCCTCGCGACACCTATGCTGACGCTTCCCAGTGGGAAGAGAAGGCCAAGGATCTGGCAAGCCGCTTCATCAAGAACTTCAAGAAGTACGAGGGCAACGAGCACGGCAAGGCTCTGGTCTCTGCCGGCCCCCAGCTGTAAGCTGATCTCTGCCTGATACTGAAGCGATAAAAAAGGACGTGTTCCCGCAAGGGAGCACGTCCTTTTTGTTTTGTAAGCCGGAAGGTAAACGTTCCGTCGGTTGTATTTTCCACATTCCTGTGTTATCCTGTGGAAAAGGATGTGAGCAGAATGGATGCAAAAGAATTTGGTGCATTCCTTGCACAAGTGCGCCGGGAGCGGAACATGACGCAGGCCGAACTGGCTCAGCAGCTTCACGTTACGGATAAAGCCGTCAGCCGCTGGGAACGCGGCATCGGGCTGCCAGACATCAACACGCTGGAGCCGCTGGCCGATGTACTGGGCCTGACCCTCGCTGACCTGATGCACTGTCATGACTCCCGTCAAAAAGATGACACTCCTCCCGTTCCTCTGGAAGATTTTTTCACCATGCTGCGCCGCCAGCACACTGTAGACTGGCATTCTGTGCGTACTGCTCTTCTTGCATTAAGCATTGCACTTGCCCTGTGGGGAATTTTTGCCTGTCCAGGCAGATTAGCTGTGCACTGGCGGACTCTCAGCGATGGTTCGCTTCAGGCCGACGGCTGGATGTCCTCCCTGGTCATTTTTCCATTGTTTGCCGGATTTGAATTTCTATCTCTTGAGCTCTGGAACAATTTTGAGCAAACCGGTTACTACCGGCGCTGGGGTGAGGTGAATCTTTTTATCATTCACGCCATGTCTTTCGGCACGCCGCTTACCCGTCTGATGCGGCTCGTGCTGGATTTTCTGTTCTTTTTCTGTTTTGGATTTCTGCTTCCATGCTGCGAAGCATGGCTGATTCTTTTGAATTAAATGCCGCTTTCCTCTGCGTCCCCACCCGTGAAAAAGCAAAAGAGCAAAGCCCGCCGGCTTTGCTCTTTTGCATAAGCATCAATCATTTTTCCGCTGCTATGCCCAGAGCGCAGCGGAGGGCATTTTAAATCGTTTTTACTTGGCAGCGTCGAACTCTGCCTCGATCTCTGCCGAGGGTGCCGGGGTGACAAGGCTCACCACAACACAGACCACCAGAGAGATCAGGAAGGCAGGCAGCAGCTCGTAGATGCCAAACACGCCGCCCAGCGGGCTGATGATGTACTTCCATACAAAGACCATCAGGCCGCCGGAGAGCATACCGGCCAGTGCGCCCTGCCAGTTGCAGCGCTTCCAGAACAGGGAGCACAGCACCACTGCGCCAAAGGAGCCGCCAAAGCCGGCCCATGCAAAGCTGACGATGCCGAACACGCTGGAGTTGGGGTCGCGGGCCAGCACCACGCCCACCACGCTGATGCAGATGATGGTCAGGCGGGCAGCGAACAGGCTCTGCTTCTCGGTCAGCTTCATGTGGCCGAACTCCTGCAGGATGTTCTGAGATACGCTGGAGGCCGCTGCCAGCATCTGGCTGTCGGCGGTGGACATGGTAGCGGCAAGGATGCCGGCAAGGATCAGGCCTGCCAGAATGGCTGCCAGCACGCCGTGCTGGGCGATCAGGCTGGCCACGCGCACGATCAGGGTCTCGCTGGAAGAGCCGCTCAGGAACTCCAGCGCGCCCGCCTTGGTCATGCCCAGACCCACCATGCCGATGACGATGGAAGCGGTCATGGCAATGACCACCCACACGCTTGCAATGCGGCGGCTGAGCACCAGCTTCTTTTCGTCCTCAATGGCCATGAAACGCAGCAGGATGTGGGGCATGCCGAAGTAGCCCAGACCCCATGCCAGCGTGGACGCGATGTCCAGCAGACTGTAGGAGGTGGCGGTGTTGTCTGCCGCATTGTGGCTTGCAGCCATGGTCAGGTAGCCGGGCAGGCTGCGGGCGTTGTCCAGAACCACGTCCCAGCCGCCTGCCACGCTGACGCCATACACCAGCACCGCGATCAGCGCCATGCTCATGACAACGGACTGGATCAGGTCGGTGGTAGACACAGCGCGGAAGCCGCCCATGATGGTGTAGCCCACAATGACCACAGCGGACAGGACCATGGCCGCCATGTAATCCACGCCAAACAGGCTGTTGAACAGCTTGCCGCAGGCGGCAAAGCCGGAAGCGGTGTACGGGATGAAGAACACGATGATAATGACCGCGCCCAGCGCGTTGAGCAGGTTGCGCTGGTCATGGAACCGCAGGGAAAGGAACTGCGGCACCGTGATGGCATCCAGATTGGCCGAGTAGCGGCGCAGGCGGCGGGCCACGATGAGCCAGTTGAGCCATGTGCCCACAGCAAGGCCGATGGCCGTCCAGCCCGGCGACGCGATGCCGGTGAGATATGCAAGGCCCGGCATACCCATCAGCAGCCAGCTGGACATATCGCTGGCTTCGGCGCTCATAGCCGTGACCAGCGGGCCCATCGTGCGGCCGCCGAGGTAGAAATCGCTGCTGTCCTCGTTGGATTTGCTGTAGACAAAGCCAACCAGCAGCATTCCCACCAGATAGATCACAATGGTGGCAATGATGCAGATATTGATCATTTGATTACCCCTCTCTTTCTTCCCCTCAACGGGAACATATCTTAAATATTACCACAAAAACCTGCATTCCTGCAAGCTTTTCGGGCAATTCAAGAGCACAAACTGCTGTTTTTCCGGGTTTTGAACAGAAAAAGCAGCATTTCTGGTGCAAAATCCATCAGAAACACTGCCGTCGTAAATTGATATCCGCAGCCCGGCGTAAAACCGTATCCGTGTTGAACCAAAAAAGCACCCTCTGCCATGGCCTTGTAAGGGTCAGCAGCGGGTGCTCTTTTTGGTTTATGTCCGTACAAAGAAATCCGGGAACCGTTCCAATATCTTCTGGAAATTCTCGCGGTACATGCCAAGGTGATGCTCAAACAGGGCTTCTACGTCCACGTCCAGCGGCAGGCCGTCCCGCAGGTAGCCAAAGATCTGCTCGTGCTCTTTCTGCACCGAGGCAATATTTCCCCGGCAAAGGGCCGAGTCCAGATACCGCACACGGTCCATATGGGAAGTAACGTTGTGCATGGCCTCCCAGATGCGGTCGTAGCCGGAATCGTGGTACAAAAGCCTGTGGAAGTCGTTATCCAGCGAGATGAAGAAGTCATCTGCTGCATCCTGATCCAGATAAAGGTCTTCGTTCTGCCGGTTCAGCAGTTCCTGAAATTCGTTCAGCTGTTCCCTTGTCAGCTTTCCGGCCAGCCCGCGCAGCAGCGCCGGTTCCAGAATGCGGCGCATGGCAAAGCCTTCGTTCAGGTATGGAACGCTGATCTTGGACACAATGCTGCCGCGCTGCGGCAGAACATCCACAAGCCACTCGCTTTTCAGCATCATCAGCGCTTCGTGTACCGGTGTGCGGCTCATGGCCAGCTGTTCGCACAGTTCGGCCTCGCTCAGCTGACAGCCCGGCTGCAGCTGCAAGGTCATAATATTTTTGCGCAGCATACGGTAGGCGTAAGCCCGGTTATTTTCGTCCATTCTGCGCACGTCCAGCAGCAGCGGCAATGCGCTGGCCTTTTCTTCTCTCATAGCAGTTCCCTTTTTTGCTTGCCGTAATTTTACCGCAGGGCGCACCGCCCCGCAGACATCTGAAATCATTCTTATTATAAAGCATCCCGCGGCACATGTCAAAAAGAAAAAGCACCAAGCATTGCTGCTTCGTACTTTTTTGTGGTGCGCCTCGCGCACTCCTATCCGGACGGTGCGCCGCTGGTGGCCATCACCGGCCAAGTGGGGTGCACGGCCGGATATGACCATTCTCCTTTTCCTGTTTCATCTCTCCCTCAAAGCCGCCTTGCCTTTCAGGGTAACAAAAAAAGACGCGTCCCGATCCATATTCTGTACTTTTTTATTTGTTCTTTGTCGTTTTTATTTTTGAATAAGTATTACTTCTGCCGCTATTCTGCAATAAACTTTCCAAAATCAAGTCCAGAACACTATACTGTTACGCCCAGTTCATCCGGCCGTAGCGGGTGGTCAGCTGGCAGATCTCCTTTTGAAGCTTCTTTGTCAGCTGGGTCTTTTTCAGCCGCCAGCGCCAGTTCTGGCCCACGGTGGAGGGTTTGTTGATGCGGGCAGAGTTGTCCAGCCCCAGCCAGTCCTGCATGGGAACGATGCAGGTCGCCGCTGCGCTGCGCAGGATCAGTGCGATCATGCTCTTATAGAGCTGCTCCTCCGGGGTGGCGTAGTCGTACAGATAGTCCCGCACCATGGCGCGCTCGGCATCGGTGACAGTCTGATACCACGATACCAGCGTCTCGTTGTCGTGGGTGCCGGTATAGGCCACGCTGTTCACCGGGTAGTTGTGGGGCAGATAGTCGCTGGCACTGCCGGTGTCGCGGGAGTCAAAGGCAAATTCCAGCACCTTCATGCCGGGGAAGCCGCTGTCCCGCACCAGCTGACGGACCGTCTCGCTCATATAACCAAGATCCTCCGCAATGATCTCCCGCTTGCCCAGTGCCTGCTCCACGGCACGGAACAGCTCGATCAACCACATCGAAAACCCGAATCTTCTGGCAACCAAGATCATCGTGCCGCATAAGCTCATCCAACGGGAGAGCTGCTGCCCGCCGCCGGAGGCCTGATGTGCAAAAAACGAGGCCGTTTCCTCTCTTTTCCAGAGAGGCAGAACGGCCTCGTTTTGCTTATTTTTTCCGGTACTCCCGGGGTGTCATGCCGAAGTGCGCCTTGAACGCCCGGTTAAAATAGGAAAGGTTCTCAAACCCGCACCGGGAAGCGATGGTCAGAACCGTCTCATCCGTGGCCTGCAGCGCTTCGGCGGCGGCGTTGAGCCGGTACTCGTTCAGAAAGGCCACAAAGCTCTGCCCGGTCATCTGCCGGAACCACCGCATGAAGTGGCTGGCACTGAAGGAGCAGACCCCGGCGGCATCGGCGACCCGGAGTTCCTCGGTATAATGGGCCGAGAGCCATTGCAGGAGCGTTTTCAGCCGCTGGGTGTCGGTTGTCTCGGCGGCAAGCCGCTGCCGGCCCTGTGCAAGGAGCAGGGCAAGAAACCGCAGCAATGCCCCCTTGACCTGCAGCTCGTAGCCGGGGAGCTTGGCGCGGTTGGCATCCTCCACCTCCCGCAGGCAGGCGGCGGCCTGCAGATAGCACAAATCGTTCGGGGTCAGCCGCGCAGGCAGCGACAAGCGCCCGCTTTGCAGCGGAAGCAGATATTTCTCGGCACAAAGGTCCTCTGCGCCGCCCAGAAGCTCCAGCTCAAAAATGATATTTTCGTATTCCATGCACTGCCCTTCGGCCTGCCGCAGGGCATGGAGGGTGCCGGGCGTAAAAATAAAGATGTCCCCCATGCGGGCCGGGCAGCTCTCAGCGCCCACCTGCACCAGTCCTGTGCCCCGCTTGACAAAGACCAGCTCCATGCTCTCCTGCCAGTGGAGCGCCACCTGCGGAAAGTCCCCCGGAATGGTGCAGGGATACAGATTGAAGGGAAACCGCACGGCACCATGCTGCTTGGTCTCCTGCAAAGATGCCTGATTTTGCATCGTTTCACCTCCCGATGATAGGATTGTACCACAGTCTGCGCTTTTTAGGCAAGATTTTGATTGTTTTATGTGGTATATCTGGAAGTACAGATGTCAAACCTGTTTTCCGCAAGGTGTATTTGAAAACAAAGAAAATGACGAATATTTCGCAAGCCCAAACGGGATCTAAGGCTGTTTCACGCAAGATCCGGCTGTGCTTGTAGAAATAGACTAAATTTTCGACTTTTCAGATACACCCTAACAAAGGAGGATGCATTTATGAGCTTTACCGAAACGTTACAGGGTCTCACGGGCAAGCCGCTGGTGGACTGCACGAATCAGGAGCTGTATCTCGCGCTGCTGGAACTCGTCCGGCAGAAGAGCGCCGACCGTGTGCAGCCGGTCACCGGCCGCAAGCTGTACTATATCAGCGCCGAATTTCTCATCGGCAAGCTGCTGTCCAACAACCTCATCAATCTGGGACTGTACGATGAAGCCCGCGATGCACTGGCTGCCGTCGGCAAGAGCCTTTCCGATATCGAAGAGGTGGAGCCGGAACCTTCTCTGGGCAACGGCGGTCTGGGCCGTCTGGCTGCCTGCTTCCTCGACTCTCTGGCAACGCTGAACCTGCCCGGCGACGGCGTGGGCCTGCGGTATCACTTCGGCCTGTTCCACCAGTCCTTTGAGGACGGCGTGCAGAACGAAAAGCCCGACCCGTGGCTCACCGCCCACAGCTGGGCCGAAAAGACCGACATCACCTACCCGGTGGAGCTGGCTGGCAAGGAGTACACTGCCCGGCTGTACAAGCTGGCCGTTACCGGCTACGAGGGCCGCACCAACACCCTGAACCTGTTTGACCTTGACACCATCGATGAGAGCATCGTCCATGACGGCATTGCCTTCGATAAAACTGCCATCGACAAGAACCTGACCCTCTTCCTCTACCCGGACGATTCCGATGAGGCAGGCCGCCGCCTGCGGGTGTATCAGCAGTACCTGATGGTCTCTGCCGGTGCCCAGCTCATTCTGGCCGAGTGTGCCGCCCGGGGCTGCGATTACCATGATCTGGCCGACTACGCCGCCATCCAGATCAACGACACCCACCCCAGCATGGTCATCCCGGAGCTGATCCGGCTGCTGGGCGAAAAGGGCATCGAATTTGAGGAAGCCGTAAAGATCGTCACAAAGACCTGCGCCTACACCAACCACACCATTCTGGCCGAAGCGCTGGAAAAGTGGCCCCGCGCCTATCTGGATGCCGTGGTGCCCCAGCTGATGCCCATTATCGAAAAGCTGGACGCGCTGGCCCGCACCCGCACCAAGGACGAGAGCCTTGCCATCATCGACAAGGACGACCGGGTGCACATGGCCCACATGGATATCCACTTCACCCACTCCACCAACGGCGTGGCGGCGCTGCACACCGAGATTTTGAAAAAATCCGAGCTGCACGGCTTTTACGAGCTGTACCCGGAAAAGTTCAACAATAAGACCAACGGCATCACCTTCCGCCGCTGGCTGCTGGAATGCGACCCCCGCCTGACCGCCGCGCTGGAACAGCACATCGGCTCCGGCTTCCGTAAGGATGCCACCGAGCTGGAAAAGCTGCTGGCTTTTGCTGACGACGAAGCTGTGCTGGAGCAGCTGACCGCTGTGAAAAAGGCCAACAAGGAAGCACTGGCAGACTGGCTGCTGCGCACCCAGAAGGTGAGCGTGAACACCGATGCTGTGTTCGACATCCAGTCCAAGCGCCTGCACGAGTACAAGCGCCAGCAGCTGAACCTGCTGTACCTCATCCATCAGTACTACGAGATCAAGGCCGGGCACCTGCCCGCTGCTCCGCTGGTGAGCATCTTCGGTGCCAAGGCGGCACCTGCCTACACCATTGCAAAGGACATCATCCATGCGCTGCTGACCCTGTCCAAGGTCATTGCCGCAGACCCGGAAGTGTCCAAGTGGCTGCAGGTGGTGTTCGTGGAGAACTACAACGTTACCGCCGCCGAAAAGCTGATCCCCGCCTGCGACCTGTCCGAGCAGATCAGCCTTGCCTCCAAGGAAGCTTCCGGCACCGGCAACATGAAGTTCATGCTGAACGGCGCGCTGACGCTGGGCACCATGGACGGTGCCAATGTGGAGATCAGCCAGCAGGTGGGCGAGGAGAACATCTATATCTTCGGCCAGACCTCCGATCAGGTCATCCACCGCTACGCCGTGGGCGACTACGACCCCGCCCAGTGGGTGGAGGGCGATGCCAACATCCGCCGCGCCATCAACTTCCTCACCGGCCCGGAGATGCTGGCCGCCGGTCACGCCGAAAACCTGACCCGCCTGCACAACGAGCTGATCCATAAAGACTGGTTTCAGACCCTGCCGGACTTCAACGCCTACGTTGTGCGCAAGGGGCAGGCCCTCAGTGATTACGCCTGCGACCCGAAGGGCTGGCGGCGCAAGTGTCTGGTGAACATTGCCAAAGCGGGCATGTTCTCCTCCGACCGCACCATTGCCGAGTACGACCGCGACATCTGGCATCTGGGCAAATAGTTTATTATCGCAATTTTATTGATCTTCTGCCGCAGGACGAGATCTATCTAACCATGGGCACCGCCTACGATTTGCGGCATCAAAGAAGATTTCCAAAATCTACTGTACGCAAAATTTCTATCGGCACAAACTCTATGCTGCCAGAATTTCTGCGCGACCCGCAGACATAGACCATCACCACGCAGGAAATCGCCGAAATGATGTTGCTACAGAATGCGAATCTACGCTGCTGTCCCATCACGGAAGAGCCACCGCCAGAGCGTACCGCCTATCTTTTGCTTTATAAGTACCTGAAACCGTGGATCAACGACCCGTGCACTCTCTTTCTGGATGAGGTGGTTGCCGCCATCCGGAAGCACCCCTATTTGGAGCTGCTCTATGAGCCGGGCGCAGATGAACACAAATAAAAGACGGGGTGCTGCACAAATGCACAGCACTCCGTCTTTTACTTATTCTGCTTTCCCTTCCAGTCTGCTTTTATACCCTTCGCCCCATGCCCACATGGCATCCAGAACCGGCTTCAGGCTATACCCCAGTTCCGTCAGCGTATATTCCACCCGGGGCGGCACTTCAGCGTAGACCTTCCGGGTCAGCAGCCCGCTTTCCTCCATCTGCCGCAGCTGAGCGGTCAGAACCTTCTGAGTTACATGACCGATGGACTTTTTCAGCTCTCCAAAACGCTTTGTGCCCGGCATCAGATCCCGAATGGCAGGACGCACACCCGGAGTTTCCCAGCATCGTCTTTCACGGTCTGCGGCATTCCAGTGCGACTTATCAGCTGATGATCTCCGGCGGCGATGTGAAGGCCGTTCAGGGAACCACTGGACACGCTACGGCAGATATGCTGGTGAACACCTACGCCCATATCCAGCAGTCCTCTCGTGTTGAACTGGGGAAGAAGTTCGAGGAAGGGTTCTATGCCAAACAGGAAAGCCCCAGCCCGCAGGCTGTGCCCGCCGCAGACGAACCGACCATTTCTATGACCGCTCTGCTGGAGCTTCTGAAGAATGCAGACCCCGAAGTAAAGGCGCAGCTCCGTCTGGCTCTGCTGACCTAATGCAAAATTTACCACGCATTTCAAAGTAATTCCAGCCCATGCAGAGGATTCCTATGAAAACTCCAACCGTGCAAAAACCGTGCATTGACCGTGCAAGCCCCGATTTTTTCGGGGGTACATAACAAAAAAGAACGCCAAATCTTACGATTTGACGTTCAATATCTGGTGCACCTCCAGGGACTCGAACCCTGGGCCCACTGATTAAGAGAAACCAACGTGCAACAATCGTCAATTTCCAGAATTGCGCAAATTCGTTACTTTTATCGTTTCCCCGTAAATTTGTGTTTTGCATCCGCTGCATTCTTTGCACCCGCCATCCCCTCTTGCATCCGTTATCCAGACGTTCCGGTGTGCAAAAAGTGTGCAAAAATGTGCAGAGCCAAAATCAGCCCCTTAAAACAGGTATCGGATTTTTATGCAAAGCCGGGAAAACGGTCGGGTTCGAGCCCGATACGGCAGCTACGATCTTGCCTGTTCAGGCCAAGCATCAAATGTACATCAACAACCATGATTCATGGCAAGGATTTGGACAACTGAATAGACACCGCCTTATTATATAGCAGGTACACTATGGAAGCATGGTGTATCTGCTCCTTTTGTTTTATCTAGGATACAGCGAATCAATAAGTCGTTCAAAATCTTCATGCAATTCATAACGCGCTAATTTTAGTTTGAAGGAATTATCGTAACTCTTGTCCTCATCTTTTTTCAACGCATTCCATGCTTCAATTTGAATATTAGTTAGCTTCGGTGCCGATGGATCATACTCATAATCAATTTTTTTATCACATTGCAATTCGGCAACTTCATTTAGTAACGTTTCTCCGTATGTTCGCTTTAATTCCTCATAACGTTGAGTATCGTCATAGTAAGCCGCATCCAGCTCTTTTAAGTCCCTAATGAACGTTGGAAACTGCTCAGCAATTAAGAGATTGTTGATAATGCGTTGATATGTTCCCGCTTGCTTTCCCCACTCAATGCAGTCATGCGAAGAACCTGTAATATATTTAATGACGTTCCCGGTTCCCTCAATGATTCCCAAATATTTACAAGTTCGTTCCATCTCAAATGTTTCATAGTCAGTTTCTCCTGTAAGGTAGCCAACGGTCACATTGAAAAAAGTCGCAATTTTTTTCATAGTTGGGTATTCTGGAAAACCAATCATTTTTCCTTTCGCTGATAAAGTTCCTACGTTTATCCACCTGCTGACATCTGCTTGATTGCCCACCCCAAAGGTTTCTTTAAATTTTTGCGCAAATTCTTTCTGTGTCCCAAAGTTCTTCTTGATAAGCTTTCCGAGGCGCTCATTCCAAATTCTGGCTAACAACTGCGTCTCATTCGATGTCTCGCAGCAATAATTAGTATTCATTTAAATTTTTCTCCTGCTTTCTACATAAATTATCTGTATTAGAATTGGCTTCATCATATTGACGTTTGTAAGCTTATCATATATACTGAAAGTGGTCAAGAGATTTAGAGCGTATTGACATCAAATGGTAACAATCTTAGTTATGGAAGTGAGGCAAACATTATGGAGCGTATTCCAGTTTCCGTCTTGTTGGCAAGTGATGGAAAAACCTGTGCACAAATCACACACATTCTCAAAATTTTGGGGAACGGCAGTATGCAAGAAGGGCTCCAAAACTTTTATGCTTATGCAGAAGGCCGCGGCCTTCTGCAAGGCCGCTTACAAGGCGCAGCAGGTATGCTTTGTGCTTCAATCACTTTATATTTTATCCTTAACAGCTGGAAAATGAAACAGAGTCTTGATAATAAGGAGCACTCTCTTCAAACGGCTATCAAGGAAAGTTCCCAAGTTGATGAAACCAATGTAGACGCTCAGGATTTTTCAAAACAGTGAGCGGCACAGCCGAGTTTCTATTATGAGCAGTGCACAAAAAAGAACTTAAATTTTCAGGCTTTTACTAATTGAAAGCATTCCCACACTGGTATATATTTAATAAAAATAAAATTGGGAGGACTTACATATGAGCGGACGTTTTTCTAATGTGGACTGGTGGTGCGATTATTGTGGTGCATTATTAAATTACCAAAATGGTTTTGATGACAGTAATGACACTTGGGCTTGCACGGAATGCGGCACAATTAATCGAATTTCTGCCTCCGAAATCTACGAATCCCATAAGGACTACAGAAAAAAGAATCATTTGGATTAACACGGAAAGGAAACAGCAATGCACGAAATTTTAGCAAAATCCGACCGTCAGCTGGGGATGTGCCTGCGGATGTTGTATGACGAGGGGATGCCCGGTCCGCTGGATGTCCACTCGGAAATCAACGACAAGGGCAAGATGGAGTTTCATGTGCTCCTTCCCGTGGATGACGAAACGTTTGAACGGCTGCAGAAGCGGTTTGAAACCATGGTGCGATAACCTGATTCTGATTTCCAAAACCTTGTCAAGAGGGCTGGCACCGTCCAGCCCTCTCTCTTTTTGCCAAAGTTTCCCTTGCCTTTTCTTGCAAGTTGCCAAAAGCAACGCGTTTTCAAAACTTTTTGTTGACACGGCTCGATTTTTGTGGTAATCTATCCCAACAATTGAATATAACATATTTTTACATATTCGTTCAGGCCCTGCGGGGCTGAACATCTTGGCTTTCAGCCGTTACATAACCGACTAGCATGACCTTCCAGAAAAAGCGAAGGCGAGGCTGGTCTGTTTTGTGACGGCTTTTTTGTTGCCGTTTTGCCTGTTGAACCTTGAAAACCGCATGACCGTCTGCATGGGATACCCGGCGATGACCCCCAAGTGGGAGAGCCGGAAAACGCCGCCGGAAGGGGGCAGGAAAGCCATGCAGGGAGAACGGCAGGATGTTGATTTCCCAGTTGCGGAGAAAAACGATGTGCTCAAAATGATCATATCGTTTTTCCGTAACGCCAAGAAAGGACGGTGTGCCTATGAGTAATTTTATCCCTGCATGGTTCAAGAAAGGTTTTTTCAACGAATCCCTGTTCTGTGACGATTTTCTGAGCACCCACCAGCTGCTTTACTCGAATGGCGCATTTTTCACCCCGGACGGCAGAATGGTGGACCCCATGCCCCTGCGCTGCGAGATCTTCGAGATGATGCGTGAATACGTCGGGACGAACCTTGCCAAGAAGGTCACCAATGTGGTGGACGTGCTGAAACTGGCGGCACAGGTAGAGGACTTCCCACCTGTCACTGATCGCATTGCGCTGGCAAACGGCACCCTGTATCTGGACGGCACCTTTCAGGAGGGCAAGCCGGAGATCGTCCGTAACCGGCTCCCGGTCAAATATGACCCGAAAGCCCCACAGCCCACCCATTGGCTGCGGTTCCTGTCCGACCTGCTCTACCCGGAGGACATCCCCACGGTGCAGGAGTTCATCGGCTACTGCCTGATCCCCAGCAACAAGGGTCAGCGCATGATGGTCATCAAGGGCAACGGCGGCGAGGGAAAATCGCAGATCGGCGTGGTACTGTCCCGGCTGTTCGGTTGCAACATGAAGGATGGCAGCATCGGCAAGATCTCGGAGAACCGCTTCGCCCGTGCCGACCTCGAACACACCCTGCTCTGCGTGGACGATGATATGCGGATGGAAGCCCTGCGTCAGACCAACTATGTCAAGTCCATCGTGACCGCACAGGGGCAGATGGACTTGGAGCGCAAGGGCAAGCAGAGTTATCAGGGCTGGATGTACGCCCGCCTGCTGGCGTTCAGCAACGGCGATTTGCAGGCATTGTATGACCGCTCGGACGGTTTCTACCGCCGTCAGCTCATCCTGACAACTAAGGACAAGCCCTTGTCCCGTGTGGATGACCCGGACATTGCCGAGAAGATGGCGGCAGAGGTCGAGGGCATCTTGCTGTGGGCATTTGAGGGCTTGCAGCGGCTGGTGAAGAATGGTTTTCAGTTCATCGAGAGTGACCGTGCCAAGCGCAACCGGGAACTGGTGAAGCGGGACAACAACAATGTGTTCGATTTCCTCGAATCCGAGGGCTACATCCACCTGAAGGCGGATGCCTGTACCAGCTCGAAAGAGCTGTATGAGGTCTACAAGATGTGGTGCGAGGAGAACAGCCTGAATGCGATCAAGGCCAGAGGGTTCAGCGATGCACTGATTGCCAACCAGTGCAGGTACAATCTGGAATCTACCAACAACATCGTCAACTCGTCCGGGCGGCGTGTCCGGGGCTTTGTGGGCATCGAAGCCCTTGTGCAGCCCGACCTCACCCCCAATGGCTGGCGGGCATGACCCGCTTTTGATCCCCCTATATGGTACGTTTTCGGTCTTTCGCTGCGTACGTGCGTACAGAGAAAGCCGTCTGCTGCGTACGCACGTACGCAGCAAAACGCCCGAGTTCTCCTTTATAGGGGGTGTTGGCAAAGTGTCAGGTTGATAGTTTGCCAAAATCAGAGGGTCAAAACGACCCTCTGAAAAGCCGGACGAGCTGTCCATTCAGGACAGCTTGCCCGGTGCAAGAGTGCAGAGAGCGCAGCTCTTCTTTGCCCCAGTGATATGATGCTGTGCGTCATATCCTACTGGGTATTATCTGGCGCAAAAAGGCGGCAGATCCAGCAGCTTCGCTGCTGCGTTCTCCCCACCAAGCTGTTGAAGCGGAGGGATGTCTATCTGAAATTAACACGACACAATGGACGAGCCGGAGCACACGGCACTTACAACCCCAAGCACAATGACCGCAGTTTCAACCTTTCCAACAGCGAGCACATTGACCCGGAACGAGCCAAGGGCAACATCTACTGGGACTGTTTCCACGGTTTCCGTTCGGCTCTCGACCCACAAGACCCGGATGATCTGGCGGCGACCTTCTCGGAGGTGGAACGTCAATTCTACGAGACCCACTACACGGCTTTTGTGGAAAGCCAGAACGAGCGCAACGCCAAGATCCGGCACACAGAGCGCAACCGCTCCATTCCCGACCTGCTGTCCAGCCGCAAGACCTGCCCGGAAGAGACCATCTATCAACTTGGAACGTTGGATGAACACGCTTCGGCAGAGGACTTGCTGAGCGTCGTCACAGAGTTCATCGAGAAGTTCAAAGCCAAGTATGGCGACCATGTTCATGTGCTGGACTGGGCACTGCATCTGGACGAAAGCACACCCCACATCCACGAGCGTCATGTGTTCGACTGCGAAAACAAGTACGGCGAGGTGGCACCCCAGCAGGAAAAGGCATTGGAAGCACTGGGCTTCGACCTGCCCGACCCGGGCAAACCCCTCAGCCGCCGCAACAACCGCAAGATCACCTTTGATGCCGCCTGCCGAAAGATGCTGTTTGAGATTGCAAAACGGCACAGGCTGGAATTGGAGGAAGAAGCGGAGTACGGCAACCGCAAGTATCTGGAAAAGCAGGACTTTATCCTTGCCAAGCAAAAGGAGCAGCTTGCCGCCCAGCAGAACAGGCTGGACGAGTTGACCCTGAAAGTTTCGGACATGGAGACCTTGCTGGAAGATGTTTCGGCTGCGGCTTACGACAAGGCGGTGGAGGTCGTGACAGACGTGGTATGCACCGAGACCCGGAAGGAAGATATGCGGATGATCGAGGACGCAAAAAAGTGGGTGCTGTCCCCGGAGCGCAAGGCTCCCAAAGCCACGAGAGAGTATGCAGCGCACCGTTTGGACGATGTTCTGGACAAATTCCTCAAGACCATGCAGACCACCGCCGCCCGCCTGCAGGAGAAACTCCTGAAGCCGGAAGTCCGGCAGAAGGGCAAGGCGTAGGTCAAGGAGAAAGCACGGGATTCCGTTCTGCAACTGCTGAGCCGTTTGCAGGCAGAACAGGCACAAAACAAACCAGCGGCACAACCCCGCACACAGGAGTGGCACTCGGAAATCTGAACCTCATCGGGAACGTTCGGGGTAGAAAGCTGGCACTTTCTGCCCCGACACCCGGTTACAAGGAATTGGAGGTCTGCCTATGAATATGAATCGGCCTGACATGACCGAAGATGTGAAATATAAAGATTATACGAATAAATCCTTGCAAATGGACTCGAACCCGTTTACAATGAAAGCGTCCAAAACCCCTGCCATTGGATCTTCTGACCAGACCAAAGCAGCCAAGCTCGAACCTCTTGTTTACCGGGTGGAGGAGATCGCCCAGCTTCTGGCGATTTCTCCCCGCGCTGCGTACAACCTGTGCAACACAACGAAGGATTTCCGGGTGCTGCACATCGGCACCAGCATCCGGGTGAACAAGCAGAGCTTCGACAACTGGTTTGCAGCGGTCTGAGGGAGGTAATCTATGGCATCTATTATGAAGCGCGGAGATTCCTACTCCGTCCGTTACAAGTACAAAGACCATTCCGGCAAGCCCTGCGAGGAATGGGAAAGTTTCAAGACCAGAAAGGAGGCGCAGGAGCGAAAGATCACGGTCGAGAAAGAATTGCTGGACGGCACATTCCTCGTCCCCGACACCATGACGGTGGAGGAGATGTTGTACAAATGGATCCCGATCCAGTCCACAAAGCACAAGTGGTCCCCCAAGACCTACACCCAGTCCGTGGCGATGGTGCAAAACCTTATCGTGCCGTATATCGGGAAACGGAAGGTACAGGAGCTGCGCACCTACGACATCGAGAAGTTCTATGCTACCCTTGCCAAGACCCCCTGCGGGCAGTACGTCCACGGCGTAAAGCAGACCCTAACCAACAAGCAGAAGAAGCGGCTGCTGTCTAGCACCTCTATCCACGAAGTCCACACGCTGCTCAAGACCGCATTTTCCTATGCAGTGGAGTGGGACCTCATCCACAAGATTCCCCTGCCCCGTGATGCCCCCAAGGTCAACATCGAGGAGCGCACCATCTGGGACGAGAAAACCATGCTGGCAGCGTTGCAGACCATCGAGAACCCTGCCCTGCATCTGGCGGTGCACATGAGTATGATCCTTTCGCTCCGTGAGGGCAAAATTCTCGGCTTACAGCCGAGTGATCTGGATTTCGATGCCGCCGATGGGCGCGGCACCATCTCAGTCAGCAAGACCATGCAGCGAGCCAACAAGGACGCTTTGGAAAAGCTTGACCCCAAGCAGGTCTACTACACCTTCCCAGACAGGCGCGAGGGCAGCAAGTCCTCTCTCATCCTAAAAAAGCCCAAGACCAAGAAGTCCAACCGTGTTCTGTATATGACCAAGCCCTTGAAGGAAGAACTGCTGGCATGGCTTGAAAAGCTCAAACAGGACGAGCAGAACGCCCCGGAGAAATATAGCAACTGTGGGCAGTTGTTCCGACTCCCGGACGGCTTGCCCATCGCGCCGGAGCTGCTGACAAAGTGGTACCGCCTGTGGAGAGCCGAGCACCCGGAGTTTGAGCAGATCGTATTCCACGGTCTGCGACATTCCAGTGCGACCTACCAGCTCTTGCAGTCGGACGGCGACTTCAAGTCGGTGCAGGGCAACACAGGTCATGCGACGGCATCTGTCCTGATGGACACCTACGCCCACACGCAGGACAAGCCCCGGCTGGAGCTGACCGAGAAGATCGAAGCTAACTTCTATTCCCAAAACCTGACCCCGGCAGCATCCCAGCCCCGGCAAAACGAAAAGCCGGCGGCAACAAAAATCTCCGGTAAGGAGAT